>JAFZUH010000080.1 GCA_017618435.1 Bacteroidales bacterium
AAATCGGCGGAAAAGTCATTTGCAAGGTTTCTGCAAATGCCAAATCGGCGGAAAAGTCATTTGCAAGGTTTCTGCAAATGCTAAATCGGCGGAAAAGTCATTTGCAAGGTTTCTGCAAATGCCAAATCGGCGGAAAAGTCATTTGCAAGGTTTCTGCAAATGCCAAATCGGTGGAAAAGTCATTTGCAAGATTTTTGCAAACGCCAAATCGGCGGAAAAATCATTTGCAAGGTTTCTGCAAATGCCAAATCGGCGGAAAAGTCATTTGCAAGGTTTCTGCAAATGCCAAATCGGCGGAAAAATCATTTGCAAGGTTTCTGCAAATGCCAAATCGGCGGAAAAGTCATTTGCAAGATTTTTGCAAATGCCAAATCGGCGGAAAAGTCATTTGCCGATTTTCGGCAAACGCTAAATCGGTGGAAAAGTCATTTGCAAGGTTTCTGCAAGATAAATCGAAAAAAATGTTATTTACAAAAAAATAATCAATATTGTTTTTCACTCCGCAGACAGTCCTACAAAAAATTATTTCTCCATTTCTCACCTAAAAAAGTTGTATCTTTGCAGGCGGAAACAAGAACGGAACTTTTGTTGCAATTAGATGAAAAAAGTTTGGATAATAGTTAAAAGAGAATATCTGCAGGCGGTGCGGAAAAAGTCGTTTCTGATAATGACTTTTTTGGGGCCGATATTTATGGCGGCGATGTTTATCGTGCCGACCCTGTTGGTCAATTACGGCAAAGAAGACGTGCAAATTGCCGTATTGGACGAGTTGGGCATTTTTGACGATTTGGACAGCCCCAACGACAAAGATATTCATTTTACCTATGTAGAGGGCGATTTGGAAAGCCTGAAAAAAGACCTGATAAACAAAAAATATTCCGCCTTGCTCTATATTCCCGATGACAATATTTCCATAGGCGGTATGGTCTATTCCAACAAAACGCTCAATACGGGGGTGATGTCTTCCATATTGGCGGCGATGAAACGCAATTTTTCCAACGCCATTCTTATCAGCGAATTTAATATCAACAAAGATTCATTGGATACCTATATCGAAAAACACACCAGCCGCATTGCCTTGGGCTATACCTTTATTGATGACAATGGGGAAGAGGAAACCAAAGACTCTCACATTCGGGAGGTGCAACTGGTGGTAGGTATTTTGGTGGGCGTGGTTATCTATCTTTTTATTTTCCTGTATTGCTCAATGGTGTTGAGAAGTGTTTTGGAAGAAAAGACCAATCGCATAGTCGAGGTAATTGTCTCTTCGGTAAAACCCCTGCAGTTGATGTCGGGCAAAATCATAGGCGTTGCCCTTATCGGTCTGACACAATTGTTGCTTTGGGTACTGTTTACCTTTGCCATCTTGGGGGTGTTCGGATTGTTTTGGGCACAAGATACAGGTGCTATCAATGAGGTGTTGCAAACGTCTGTGGATATGGATTCCTCCAATATGCTCGCAACGCAAATGGCAGACAATTCCGTCTTGCATGCTTTTTTGAGTATAAATTTTGTACAACTGATAGGTTTGTTTGTCTTTTATTTTTTGGCAGGCTATTTGTTGTATGCCTTTATGTTTGCCGCCATAGGTGCAGCCGTGGACAATGACACCGATTCCCATCAGTTTGTCAATATCCTGTCTATGCCGTTGCTGTTGGCGATGATAGTTTCCACATTTATCGCCGACAATCCTGACGGACAGGCGGCCTTTTGGTTGTCGGTCATTCCGTTTACATCGCCCATAACAATGTTGATGCGTTTGCCCGCCGGCCCCGATGTGGTGCAGACATGGGAAATATGGCTATCGTGCAGCCTCTTGCTCCTGACTTGTATGCTTATGGCTTGGGCTGCCGCTAAAATATACCGCACCGGCATTTTGATGTACGGCAAAAAACCTTCGTTTAAAGAATTGTGGAAATGGTTGAAATATAAAAATTAATTCATAATAAAATAAAATTAAATTAAACAAGATGACAGAAGTTCAATTAAAAAAAGAAACCTTGAGAGATAGTGCAACCGCCCGATGGATTGCATTATTGTTGTTGGCATTTGCGATGTTTTGTTCATATATCTTTATGGACATCTTGTCGCCGATTAAGGATTTGATGCAGGAAACCCGCGGCTGGTCTTCTACCGCTTTCGGGACAATGCAGGGAGCCGAAACGTTCTTGAATGTTTTTGTGTTTTTCCTTATTTTTGCAGGTATTATATTGGATAAAATGGGGGTGCGATTCACCGCCGTTCTTTCCGGTGCGGTAATGCTTGTCGGTGCATTGATAAAATGGTATGCCGTTTCGGAAACTTTTATCGGCAGCGGCTTGGAAACATGGTTCACCAACCATTTGAACTATATCCCGTTGTTTGATGAATTGGGCGTTTCGCCGTTCTATCAAGATATGCCAGCCTCTGCCAAAGTGGCCGCCGTTGGCTTTATGATTTTCGGTTGCGGTGTCGAAATGGCCGGTATTACCGTCAGCCGCGGTATAGTAAAATGGTTCAAGGGCAGAGAAACCGCGTTGGCTATGGGCTCTGAAATGGCCTTGGCACGTTTGGGCGTGGCTACTTGTATGATATTTTCTCCTTTCTTCGCCAAATTGGGCGGAAGCGTAGACGTTTCCCGTTCTGTGGCTTTTGGTGTGGTATTGCTTTGCATCGCTTTGATGATGTTTATTGTCTATTTCTTTATGGACAAAAAACTTGATGCCCAAACAGGAGAAGCAGAAGAAAAAGACGACCCGTTCAAAATATCCGATATTGGCAAGATTTTGTCAAGTAGCGGATTCTGGTTGGTGGCTTTGTTGTGCGTATTGTATTACTCGGCTATATTCCCCTTCCAAAAATATGCTGTAAATATGTTGCAATGCAACCTCGATTTGCAACAAGGCGAAGGATTTTGGACAGGCAATTCGGTAACCATTATCCAATATTTGATAATGTTGGTAGTGGCTGTTTGTGCTTTTGCCAGCAATTTTTCCAAAAACAAAAGCCTTAAAATCGGTTTGATGACTATGGCTGTAGTTGCTTTGGTGGTTTATTGTTATATGGGTTATATGCGAGGCACGGCAGAAACTATTTTTGCTGTTTTCCCCTTGTTGGCTGTAGCCATTACACCTATATTGGGCAGTTATGTGGACAACAAAGGTAAAGCCGCTTCCATGTTGATGATTGGCTCCCTGTTGTTGATTATCTGCCATCTTACCTTTGCTTTTGTTTTGCCAATGTTCAAAGGTAACGGTGTTGGTGGAGTTGTTGTTGCATATTGTACCATTTTGGTATTGGGTGCCTCTTTCTCATTGGTGCCTGCCGCTTTGTGGCCAAGTGTGCCCAAGTTGGTTGATGAAAAAATTATCGGCTCCGCCTACGCTTTGATATTTTGGATACAAAATATCGGTTTGTGGTTGTTCCCGTTGTTGATAGGAAAAGTGTTGGACAAAACCAATCCCGGCGTAGAAAATCCTTTGGAACTTAACTATACATGGCCATTGGTGATGTTGGCTTGTTTGGGTGTTGCCGCTCTGATTATAGGGGTTATTCTCAAAGCAGTGGACAAAAAACAACATATCGGTTTGGAAGAACCCAATATTAAAAAAGCACAAGAATAAACTATTTAGTATAGAGCAAAGAGAGACCCAAACGTTTTTCTTTGCTCTTTTTTTATTGTAAAAACATGTATTTTTTGAAGAAAAGTCTTTTAGTTCTCATCTTTTTTGCGGGGGTAGCATGTGTGGCTGCCCAAGAGGCAGAAAAAAAACACCCGTATCGGCTCACAAAATTAGCCTTGGATGCCCGTGTGGATTTCGATTATAGGAATTATAGCGATACAACGCCATCAAAGTTCGGCTTTGCCGGAAAGTATATCGATTTTATGTTAGACGGACACCTTACCGAAAAGTTTACCTATCATTATCGCCAACGCTTGAATATTGCCGAGGCTTCTTTTTCTTCTTTCTATCGGGGCTGCGACTGGTTGTATCTGCAATATCGTATCAGTCCGAATTTCTCCGTTGAAGCGGGCAAACAATGTATTTATATCGGCGGTATAGAATATGATTTGGCCCCTATTGATGTGTATTTCGGGTCAGATTTTTGGGAAAATATCACCTGCTATGAAGTCGGGGCTTCGGCTTCGTATTATTCGACAAACGAAAACCACCAATTGACCTTTCAGGTGTGCAATTCTCCTTTTGTGAGCAAACCTTTTGAAGGATTGTTGGCATACAATCTTATTTGGTATGGCAAAATGGGTGTGTTTTCTACTATCTATTCTGTGAATATGATAGAATATGAAAAAGGAAAATACATCAACTATATTGCTTTGGGCAATCAATTTAACATAAACAGCCTGATGTTTTATGTGGATTTTATCAACAGGGCAACCTCCAAGCAGGTATTTCTCTTTTCCGATTTCTCTGTGATTGGTGAGATAAAGTATACGATAAAAAATCGTGTGAGCATATTCGGCAAAGGAGGGTATGATGTCAATCATGCCCAATCGGCGGATATAAATCCGTCAGCCTATTTTGACAGATGTGTTTTGCCCGGCACAGAATATTCTTTTGCCGGTCTGGGTACGGAGTTCTTTCCTATAAAAGACAGTCAGGCGGTAAGATTGCACGCTTTTTTTGCCGTTCAGAACAACAAATCTGCACTAACTACCTATCAGGCTAATCTCGGTTTGACTTGGAATGTTGATTTGTTGAAAGTCAGAAAGAGAAAACCGAGAAATAAAGATATTAAATAACCCGAATTATAGACTGTTGGAAAATGAAAAATAACAAACCGCAAAGACGAACCCTGATAGAAGCCCTTGTTTTTCTTGTCGTATTGGTGGTGGCGTGTTATATTTTGGGCACTCGTATGGGGGCACAAAATATGTTGAATACGATAATGAAAACCGCTCACGATTTACTCTTGAACACCTGCTTCTATTTGATGGGTATTACCGTTTTGACAGGTGCATTGAGTAAGTTGTTCGCTGAATTTGGCGTAGTAACATTGTTGGAAAAGATATTGAAACCTTTGATGAAACCCTTGTACAACTTGCCGGGCGTGGCGGCTTTGGGCGGCGTGATGACTTTTCTTTCGGACAATCCTGCCATTATTGCTTTGAGCAAGGACAAACGTTTCTCTTCTTATTTCAAAAAATACCAACTCATTTCTTTAACCAATTTCGGTACGGCATTCGGCATGGGGTTTATTGTCATTATCACTATGGTCGGTTACGGTCAAGGTACAGGTGCGATGGTGGGTTTTGTCGGGGCTGTTTGCGGCTCTATTATTTCCACACGTATTATGCAACGCCTTACCTTAAAAGCCTATCCTGAATTGCAAGAGCCTGTTTATGCCAAAGTAAATGTGGAAGAATCAGAGGCGGAGGAAGCAGATACGGCTTCCCAAGAAAGTGTTTTTATGCGTTTTCTGAATGCTATATTAGATGGCGGAAAAAATGGGGTGGAATTAGGTTTGGCAATCATTCCCGGGGTATTAATCATTACGACTTTTGTCATATTGATAACCTTTGGACCCGATACGGCAACGGGGCTTTATACAGGCGGTGCAGTGCAGGGCGTGCCTGTTTTGCCTTGGTTGGCAACAAAAATACATTGGGTGTTTGAATGGCTGTTCGGTTTTACCCACATGGAACTGATAGCGTTCCCGATGACCGCATTAGGCTCTGTCGGTGCCGCTTTGGGCTTGGCTCAAACGTTTTTTGACAGCGGATTTTTCGACGGCAATGCCGTTGCCGTTTGTACGGCTATAGGTATGTGTTGGAGCGGTTTCCTTTCCACCCATACAGCCATGCTGGATTCTTTGGGTTATAGAAAATGTATTTCTAAAGCATTGTTGGCACATACCATTGCAGGACTTTGTGCCGGGGTTATTGCTCACTGGCTTTATGTGTTGGTGATGTTGATTTTTTAGTATACAAATAGTTGAATTGATAAAATAAAGATATTATGGAAACAATATATGATTTCAAAGCTTTGACAAGCAGAGGTGAGGAATTGGATTTTGCCCAATTCAAAGGAAAAGTGTTGTTGATTGTCAATACGGCAAGCAAATGCGGGTTTACACCTCAATTTACAGGTTTGGAGGAGTTGAACAAAAAGTATAAGGAACAAGGTTTGGTTATTATTGGCTTTCCTTGTAATCAGTTTGCCCACCAAGACCCGGATAGCGATGAGGAAATTTCAAGTTTTTGTCAATTGAACTATGGGGTAACTTTTCAAATAATGAAAAAAATAGACGTAAACGGGGAAACCGCTCATCCTATTTACGATTATTTGAAAAATGCCGCCCATGGCATCTTGGGTAAAAATATCAAATGGAATTTTACCAAATTTCTCATTAGCAGAGACGGCGAACAAATCAAACGTTATTCTCCAATGACCAAACCATCAAAATTGGAAAAAGACATAGAACAAATGTTGAACCGCTAAATGTGAAGCGGTGGGGTGCTGAATATAAGAGAGAATACCTTTTATGTGTATTCTCTCTTTTGTTTTATTTCAAATTTTGGAAATCGGATTTCAGCAAACCTATAGGGGCTTCTCTGGTGGTGTTGTAGTATAATATTTTCCCGTCTGCACAATGTATAACGGTTTTCAAACAAAAGTTTTGCATACCTATAATATGACAAAAGCAGGCATTGTCCTTTTTATTGATGGCTTGTTCTATGGCATCATGTTCAACAATTTCAAAAGGATAGGGGTATAAGGTTTCTATTTGGGAGGGGCTGTACTCTTTTTTTACCAAATCTTCGGAGGTGAGTAGCAGTTTGCAGTTTTTGATTCCGTTTTTATTGTTATGCATCAGATTTTTCAAGTGTTCTCCTTTGTCTTGTTCTGCGGGAGCGTTGTTGAGCAGATATTGCATTGCCCGCACTATTCCTCCCAATTTGTACCCGTATTCTTCGCTGTCGCCGTCTTCGTCCAACAAGGCCAAAGGAACGGACATCACATCGGTCATTTTGTTGATGTCGCCGCTTTTGACACCTAGCACCAAAGTCAATAGATTGACATCTATTTTCTTTCCGAATATAGTGTATTGCCCTGCCACAACCATGAGAAAAGAGTTGTCGGGATTTTTGCACAAGCGTTCAAATTGGTCCATATCAATTATTTTGTAAGGGGTGATTGTCCAATATTGTTTGGCGTTTTGTTTCATTTGTACGTCAAATTCAGAGCCCATGCCCCCTTCAAGAACAATATAGGTTGTGGAGTTTTTCAGTTTGGCTATCGTTTGGGGAGAAGGAAATTTGTAGTTTTGTGCCAACAACTGACAACTTAACATCATAAACAAGGCGGACAGGCAAAGCGATTTCAAAAAATATTTTTTCATGTTTGTAAAATTAAAAGTTCAGACTGCAAAATTAGCAAAAAATCAATTATATCTAATTGTGGAAAAAGTGGTACCTTTGCAAAAATAAAATAAAAGTTACAATGAAAGCGAAACCATTTGTCAAATGGGTTGGAGGTAAAACTCAACTCATTGACCAACTCGAAGCACTGCTTCCTGCTGACTTTGACCAATGGGAGAATGTTACTTACATTGAACCGTTTGTCGGTGGAGGAGCCATGCTCTTCTATATGTTGCAGACATACCCGAATATCAAGTCAGCGATTATTAATGATATAAATGCCGACCTCACTACTTGCTATAAAGTGGTAAGGGATAATCCTACAATGCTGATAAACTCCTTGAAAGAGATTCAGAAAGAGTATTATGCTTGTCAAGATATGGAAGCACGCAAGGCACTTTTTATGAGGACGAGAGATGAGTTCAATACAAAGAATTTAGATGAGATTCGCAATACAACATTGTTCTTTTTTCTAAACCGCACGTGTTTCAATGGCCTTTATAGGGTTAATAAATCAGGAATGTTCAACGTTCCGTTTGGAAAATATGAAACACCTACAATTTGCGACCCTGTAACAATTTATGCTGATAGTAAAATCTTACAGAATGTAGAGATTTTGACGGGCGACTATCAACAAACCTTAGATAAAGCAAAGGGAAACACTTTTTTTTATTTTGATCCACCATACCGTCCGTTGAGCAATACAAGCAGTTTTAACGATTACTCAAAAGAAGCATTCAACGACCGAGCTCAACAACGCTTGAAAGAATTTTGCGATTGTGTGTCGGAGGCGGGTTATAAATTTATGTTGAGCAATTCCGATTGCTTCAACACTCCGTTAAAAGATACTTTTTTTGAAGATTTATACCTTGCCTATACAATTGACCGTGTTTGGGCGGCTCGTATGGTAAATGCCAATCCCAATAAACGAGGAAAACTACAAGAAATATTAGTACATAATTATTTGGAAACCAAAATAAAACTAAATAAAGCAATATGAAAAAGATACAATGTACACAATGTGGAGGAACCGAATTTATTACCCAACCTAATAAATATGATGTTTACGAGGTTGTTGATGGAGAATTGCAATATGTAAACACAGAATCAATAGATGATATGGACGTTTTTTATTGTCGTGAGTGTGGAGAAATTTTAAAAACTATATAACTATGGCATCTAGTATATCTTGGAAAAAGATTTTTGAGG
>JAFZUH010000009.1 GCA_017618435.1 Bacteroidales bacterium
AATATTTCCAAACCATGATAGAAACAGACAAGGTCTATATCGTTTTTGGCAAACCGACCTTGTTTAATCTGCAAATAAACATGTCGCACCCTGAAATTACTTTGGAGGAAAAAAGTTATACATGGAACCAAATTCCTTTTATGCCTATGTATAACTCTACCGACAAATGCAAAAAAAACGGTCTGGATAGCCGCGGCATTGAAAAACTTTGCAAAACACTAATAGACAATCACATAAACGAAGTGCAAGAAACATTGCCCGACTATATTAGAGAAAAACTGCAACTGATTGACAAATGCAATGCTATCAAACAAATACATTTTCCCAGCAATGCGGAAGAAATAAAACAAGCCACTCGCAGATTAAAATTTGAAGAAATATTTTTTATGCAAATATTTCTTTTACAAATATATAATCACAATTCCAAAAACAAAGGCTACCTTATCTCCAAGGTCGGCACATTGTTCAACACCTTTTATCACCAACATCTGCCCTTTCCGCTCACCAATGCCCAAAAACGCGTAATCAAAGAAATACGTGCGGATTTTCTCACGGGCAAACAAATGAACCGCTTGTTGCAGGGCGATGTCGGCAGCGGCAAAACCGTTACGGCACTATTGGTTATGTTGTTAGCCATAGACAATGGTTTTCAATGTTGTCTGATGGCTCCCACCGAAATTTTGGCACAACAGCACTACAACACCATTCAAAAATTATTGGCAGATATGCCCATTGAAGTCCGCTTGCTAACGGGTTCCACCAAAACAGCAGAAAGAAAAGACCTGCTACCCCAAACAGCCAACGGCAACATTCATATTCTTATCGGCACACATGCTTTGTGTGAAGATACTGTTGTTTTCAAAAAATTGGGGTTGGCTATTATTGATGAGCAACATCGTTTTGGGGTGGAACAAAGAGCCAAATTGTGGAAAAAAAGCCTGATTGCCCCACATGTTTTGGTAATGACTGCGACCCCGATACCGCGTACCTTGGCCATGACCGTATACGGCGACCTTGATTTGTCGGTTATCGATGAATTGCCCGTAGGCAGAAAACCTGTAAAAACAATACATTTTTATAAAAAGGACAGCGGTAAAATCAATCAATTTTTAAGAGCGGAAATAGACAAAGGACGACAAATATTTGTTGTTTATCCTTTGATAGAAGAATCGGAAAAATTGACGTTGAGCAACTTGATAGACGGATATGAAGAATTCAAACAGACCTATCCCGAACCGAAATACCGTGTCAGTTATGTACACGGCAAAATGTCTGCCGAAGAAAAAGACGCTCAAATGCTTAAATTCAAACAAGGAGAAACCCATATTCTTTTAGCCACCACGGTTATAGAAGTGGGCATTGACGTTCCCAATGCGTCAGTGATGGTGATTGTCAATGCCGAAAGATTCGGTTTGTCTCAACTTCATCAATTGCGGGGACGTGTAGGCAGGGGAAGTGAACAATCGTATTGCGTATTGATTACCGATTACCAACTCAGTAACGATGCACGCAAGCGAATGGAAGCCATGGTAAACACCAACAACGGTTTTGAAATTGCTGATGTTGATTTAAAGTTGAGAGGTCCCGGCGATTTGTCCGGAACCCAACAAAGCGGAATACTACATTTCAAATTGCTTAATATTATTGAAGATGAAAGAATTATATCAGCGGCAAGAGATATAGCCAAAAATATCTTGAATGATGACCCCAATTTGGAAAAAGAAAAAAACCAACTGCTGAAAATACAAATAGAGAGTTTGAAATCACAAAGAAAAAATTATTATCAGATTGGATAAACAACTTAAAATCGGCAATACGACTCTTCCGCAATTTCCTATACTATTGGCTCCCATGGAAGACATTACGGATATTTCATTCCGTTTGATGTGCAAAAAACATGGAGCCGATATTTTAATTAGCGAATTTGCCGCCTCCGATGCCCTCATCAGAAATGTAGAAAAGACCAAAAACAAACTTCGTTTTGAAGAATGTGAACGTCCGTTCGGCATTCAGATTTTTGGCAATGACGAATCGGTGATGGTAGAAGCCGCAAAAATGATAGAAAGTTATCAGCCCGATTTTATTGACATCAATTGGGGTTGCCCTGTCAAAAAAGTAGCCTTGAAAGGTGCAGGTAGCGGAATGTTGCAAAATCCAGATTTGTTAGTAAAAATCACCGCAGCAATTGTCAAGGCTGTACAAATTCCCGTAACGGTAAAAACCCGCCTCGGTTGGGACGAAAACCATAAAATTATTGTCGAATTGTCGCAAAAACTACAAGATGTAGGTATTGCTGCCCTAACCATACATGGCAGAACCCGCTCGCAAATGTATCATGGTGTGGCAGATTGGAATTTGATAAGACAAGTGGCACAAAATCCAAATATCCACATTCCCGTTTTCGGCAACGGAGATATTTGCAGCGATAAAGAATGTCTTGAAGCAAAAAACAACTATATGGTAAACGGCATTATGATTGGTCGGGCAGCCATAGGCAATCCTTGGATTTTTGAGCAATGCAAAAGTCTTATTAACAATAATATGCAATTGAAAGCACCCGACAATGCAGAACGTTTGGCAGAGTGCAGACAACATTTTCATCTTGCCTTGAAATACAAAAATGAAAAACAAGCCGTTTTAGAAATGAGAAAACACTATAAAAACTATTTTAAAGACATCAAAAATTTTAAAGAAACCCGAATACGGCTGCTCACTTGCAACAATGTTGAAGAAATAGAACATATTTTTTCGGAAATAGAAAACAAATTCTGCTAAAATGGAAGAGCAAAAATTACAATTAGTTGATATTGATGCTATCATCAAAAACAAAAGTGAAAAACTCTACAAATATTTACCTCGTTTTGTGGTAAGATATATCAAACATATTGTCCATCAAGATGAGATAAACGATATTTTAACCCGTGCCTATCAAAAATACTATGGCGTTGATTTTGCCGACTTTATCATTCGTGATTTTAACGTCAAAATCAACCTTATCCATCAAGAGCGAATCCCTTTGGACAATAAATTAATTATTGTCAGCAATCACCCATTGGGAGGTTTTGACGGCACTGCCCTCATCAGTTTATTGGGTAATATCAGGCACAATGTAAAATGCCCTGTCAATGATATTTTGATGTATCTTTCTAACTTTCAGTCAATTTTTGTTCCTATTAACAAAACTGGAAAAAACACGATAGAATTAGCCCAAAATTTTGACAAATTATTTTCCGAGAATGATACAATTTTATATTTTCCTGCAGGTTTATGTTCCAGAAAAATAAAAGGGCAAATTGTTGATTTGGATTGGAAAAAAACA
>JAFZUH010000081.1 GCA_017618435.1 Bacteroidales bacterium
CAGAAAGAGGTTGTGAATACCGTGAAGAATTATTTCAAATTCTTATTCGATTTGCATAAACAAAACAATGATTTTCTTATCAATAACTTAGGTGGGGATAGAGAAATATTTGATACAATAAGGGAATTTTGTTTAGGTGAAGAAGGAGAGCAATTGTTAAATGTTTCTATGGTAAAAGGCTTGCAAAACAAAAAAGAAGTAGATAAGGTAAGTGATGATATTGTGTTGGAAGAAACTTTGTTCTTCTATCCTTTGGTGGGATTTTTGCACGATTTAGCTTTTAAAATTAGTAAAATGTAACAAAAAACAATTAGGGCTGGCATTTAACGCCAGCCCTATTAAAAAATATTTTGAAAATGAAAAAAATAGAAATAATTTTTTTGACAATATTACTTTGCGGTGCAGTAAATTATTGTTATGGGAACACTCGACAATGTTGCTCCTTTGAAATATGTCAACTAGACTCAGGTAACACAGCACAAAACAGCACCTCAACGGAAGTATCAAGCACAGCCCCCAACAGTACACTGCAACCCGAATCAACCAGCCCCCGAAAAAAGCCCTCCGGGAACGGCAACAAGGGAAGAACCCAAGAAATCAATGGGCGACTAGATACGCTAAACTTGCAAATTGATAGCCTAAAGCAAGCCTGTTACACCTTGCAAAAACAAGTTGATTCCCTAGGAACCTTACTGGTTAAGTGCCAAGAACAACTGAATAATGAGAACGAAAATGGAAACATAGGAGCCAAAATTTCTTGGTTGTTTGTTATCGTTTTTCTAATCATTGGAGCATTGGCTGTTTATATTGTAATTGTCAGAAAAAAGCAAAGAGAAAACATAATTAAAACCGTGTTGGATAGCGGGCGGCTAAAAGATTGGCGAAATGCGGCAGAAGTTACAATAGATAAATCCCAATTGATGTCCGCACCTAAATCGTATGATAGTGAAATTAGCGATTTGCAAAAACGGATAGCCGACTTGGAGGATATAGAGAAACAACATAAAAAAAATAATACAGAACCTGACAAAGAGCAGGGAAAATCCATAAAGCCAGAGGAGAAAAAATTGTATGCCGTATCCATTATTGACGGGTACTTACAGAGAGTTAAAGACTCTGCTAATGAAGATACCGTGTTTGAGTTGTGTTTGAAAGGTACGTCAAAGGCAGATATAACCATTTATAAATCTGCATACGAAAAGATTTTGGACAATCCAACTCATTTAGAGGGTTGCGACAAGCAGATTGTTGGCAAAACTTCTATCAAAGTGGAACAAGTTGGCGAAGCGGTAACGGACGATAATGGCAGATGGCGGGTTGTAAAACCACTAAAAGTGTTGGTTAAATAAATTTGCCCTATGCGTAAGAGTGTATTTTTTGTTTTAGCTGCTTTTTTGTTGTGTTGCGAAAATATCGTTTGGGGTAATAGTACTGACAAGAGAGAAAAAAAATTCTATAGAGTACAATCAGGAAACACAATCAACATTATTTGTGATTCCACTGGGTGTGAAAAAGATTCCATAATAGCATGGAATCAAGACTTATACAACAAACGAAAGAACCACACGAGCTCTTCCGAAACATATCCGTTTCTGGCTAATGATACCGTTGTTTATTACACAGACACACAGAGTTCGAATGATAAAGAAAAAAACGAGACTCAGAAAGTCTCATCAACATCAGATACTGACAACACCATATCTCAAGGTGCAAGCGATGGAAATAATGACACGGGAAAAACATCTCTTTGGTGGCTGTGGCTTATTTTGGGTTGTGTAGGAGGAATATTTGTTTGGGAAAAATGGTGTAGAAAAAAAATAATTGGAAATAAGGAATCAAACTCAAACAACCTCTATCTTTATGATGGAGAGAAAAAAAGATTGGAAGAAGAGAATGAAAATCTCAAAAATCAAATAAAACAAATACAAAAGGAAAAACAATCTCTTGAAAAAGAGAAAAATGATATTTGGGAAGAAAATGTTAAATTAGGAGAGGAAATAGAGTCTCTAAAAAACACAATAAAGTCAGAACCTATTCCTGTCCAAAATATTCAGACTGCTTCGTTGTCCAAATCGGGGACGCTTTATGCTGTATCCATTATTGACGGGTACTTACAGAGAGTTAAAGACACCGCTAACGAAGATACCGTGTTTGAGTTGTGTTTGAAAAGTGCGACAAAGGCAGATATAACCATTTATAAATCCGCATACGAAAAGATTTTGGACAATCCGAGTCATTTGGAGGGTTGCGACAAGCAGATTGTCGGCAGAACATCTGTAAATGTGGAACAAGCGGGTGAAGCCGAAAGAGAAGATAATGGCAAATGGAGAGTAACGAAAAGAGTAAAAGTCCTTGTTCAATGAGGCGGAAAATATTCGTTGTGTTAAAATTTTAAACATAAATGTAGGTTTTCCGAAAATTATCATCGCTATTAAAAAGAGAAAAATGGAAAAATGTCCGCAATGTGAATCGGAAAATCCAAGTAGTGCAAATCATTGCATGAAATGCGGGGCACCTTTGGGAAAAGGCAGATTGCCCGAAGAAGTGCTACTTCGCCAGCAACTTGCTGAGGCCAATAATACCATCGCTCATCTGAACGATTCTCTTTCTGAAGTTCAGACAAAAGCGAGTGTTGCTACAGAAAAGGTAAAATGGTTACAAGCAAAAAATGCAGTTATGGAAAAACTGAAATCGCAAAATGACAGTTTAATGGTTGAAAACAAAAAAATAAAAGAGGATTTGACCGAAAGGAAAAAGAAAAGCGGATGGAAATGGGGTTTTCTTTTTGTGATGTTGTTTGCGAATATAACAATTATTTTTGCACTTATTAGCACAAGCGGTTCAGTTGAAACATTAGAAAAAGAGAATAATGAATTAAAAACATATCTTGGAAATTATCCTTTGTTGATAACAGATATAGAAATTGCAAATGTTGATGCAAAAAATAATATTCAAACTGATTATGGCGAGAAAATCAATCACAAGTATACGATGTTTTTAAAACCCAAACTTTCGTATCAGAGTCTTGTTGAGTATGATGATTTTTCTCTTGATGTGAAATTGTTTAACCCTAATGGTACTTTATCAACAGGCAAGTATTCTCCTTCTGGTTTGACTTATAGTGAAAAATGTCATATATCAAGAGGTTGCAATACATTGTATTTGTCGAGTTGGGGATACTGGAATAAAGGGTATTGGAAAAGGGGAACATATCGTATAGAAGTATGGTATGGAGATATATGTTTGAAATCAAAAACTTTCCAAATAGATTAAGAATATGAAAAAATGTCCGCAATGTGAATCGGAAAATCCAAGTAGTGCAAATCATTGCATGAAATGTGGGGCGTTGCTTGTAGAAGAAACACATCTTTCGGAAGAGGCCAAATTGTTGAAAAAAATACAGGAAATAGAAGTAGATAATTATTTATTAAAAACTCTTTTAAATGCTTGGTTAAATAGAGAGAAAACACAACCTTTTTCAGAAAGAAAAGTATTTGAAGATGTTATTGCTAATTGTCTGAGTAAAAAGCCAATTGATCGTTCAAAAAGTGAAAAATTTTTATTTGATTATATTATAAGATATACAAAAAACAGAGAAGTAAATAGTGTAGCCGAAAAGGATTTAGAAGAACTTAATCAATTGAATAAGGATTTGATGCTGGAAGTAGAAAATTTGCGAAACACAAACAAATCATTGAATGCATCATTGAATGAAAAACAAAATATGTTGATACAAAAAGAACAGATATTGCAAAAATTGGAGAAAGAGATGGGAAAAAAAGAGGAACCACAGGTTTGTGAAAAATGCGGAACAATGTTGCCTAAAACCGCAAGATTTTGTAAGAATTGTGGATATAAGATTAATCTTGAAAAATAAAAGTTATGAAATAAAAATTAATAAAAACAAAGAAGAGTTTTAATTTTTAGAGGTATTTATATATTGTAAAATAAAGAAAGAAAAAATGTCATTTATAAGAGTTTTATTGGCGATAATATTTCCGCCTCTTGCAGTTGCGGATAAAGGTTGTGGAAGTTTTTGTATTGTTTTTATACTAACATTGTTAGGTTGGGTGCCAGGTGTGATTGCGGCTTTGGTCATCTTGAATAAGGATGAATAAATAATAAAAGTTTTTGAAAAAGGAGAAAAATAAAATATTGATTTATAAAAAAATAACAAAAGCGTAAGTTGGATTAGAAAAGGAGATCATAGATAATATGGTAAATTTTGAAAAAGTAAAACAAACTCGGCTTTATCGTGTGATAAATGCATTGGCAAGTTCTGCCATGTTAGGCTTATTTTTGGCTCTTGCTTTTTTTGTATATGAAGTCTATTTGGAAAAAGGGCAGGAAGGGAAAAACCAAGAACATTTTGAAAAAACAGTTAATCAATTAGAACAAATCAGCAAATCATTATCAACACGCTGTTTGGGAAGTTTTCCAGCGTATATATCTGAAATAAATGAAATATTTTCAAGATTACAGCAAGAGGATACGGTTGTTATTTTTGAAGATGTTTTATATTATGGCATAAAGAGTGACCCTATTGGTTTTAGCCGGTTACAGCACCTTTTGTTGAACCATTCTAGACAGGGAGGAAAAGTGATAGTTGCTTATTATGATAACCATTATCAAAAAGCAAATTTTCCATGGCAAACAGTTTTTCATAGAATGATATTGGAGGGACGAATAAATCCTCAATATCTTTTTAATATACAGGCGGAACGGCATCAACAAATGACAGAAATAGTATTTAATCAACAGCAAAAAAATGCTATAGATTCGGTGGGATTGGCAGAAAAAAGAGCAATATACATAGATAGTTGTGTAACGGAAAAATATTTTCGTATAGTTTATGACAAAGATAAAGAAACGCTACAAAAAGATGTTGAAGGTTATTTGAATTTCAGAGATTCTTTACTGCATAATGAAATTTATACAAAAGAAATTGATAAAGTGGTGGAAAATTTGTGCGATAAATTGGATTCTATTATATCTCGTTATCTTGGGAAGGGAAGAAAGAATATAAAAAATATTCATTTTGCTGATTATGAAAACATGTATTCTGAAATAACAGATTGTATTGCTAATGTTTATCGGGATCATGGCATTGAACTTGTTCCGTTGAATGAATATTTAACAATGAGTTGTTGGTTGATAAAACCTGCTAATGAGACCCAATCTACGGAGGCAATACTTGCATTCCCTTCGAAATATTCAAGTGAAGAAATTGGTTTTTACTCACAAGACAAATTGTTCTCTGATTATATTATGACAATATTACAGGGAGTACGAAATAAGATAGATTACAAACAATAAAAACCCGAAGAACAAATGGGATATAACAGAAAAAATAAAATGAAAAAAGTAAGTATTCTTTTTATGATTTTCTCTTTGAGCACATTCGGAGTTTCTGCTCAGTCTTTTGATAGGTTAAGTAGTATTTCCGATAAAGAAACATTTTGTCCGATTGGCATTTCTGTAGATCAGATGAATGTGCTTTATGTTGGCATTCCCAATACAGTAACAATTACTGCGGCTATTGCTCCTGAAAATTTATATATTAACTGGGGTGGATCCAACGCAACAAGTTTGGGTGGTGGTAGATATAATGTTATAGTTCCTCCTTCCCTATCAGGAAAAGAATTGACAATTTCTGTATTAGCAGATGTTGGAGATGGCAAGATCCCAAAAATGGGAGAAACAAAATTCCGTGTTAAAAACGTACCAGAACCATCTGTTTTTGTTGGTGGTAATATAACAGGAGGAAAACAAACCAAAGACGCTATTTTGGCAAACCCCATACTTACCGCAAAAATGTCCCCTGACTTTAACTTTGAATTAAGATGGACTGTAACATATTATAAAGCGACTGTTATAAAGGGTGGTATTGAAAACGCTCCTATCGTAATCAATGGCGGACGTTTCAATGACCAACTAATCTCAATGATTAAATCGGCAACCTCAGGTACTATTGTGGAATTTAGCGATATAAATATCAATAGTGAAGCAGGTAAAAGAACCATTCAAAGACCATTATGCATACGTATTAGATAGGTTTAATATTTTATGAAATGTAAACATTGTGGTGAGAAGATTGCCGAAGACAGTAAGTACTGTGAGTTTTGCGGAAAAAATATTAAAGTAATTGTGAATCCATGGAAGGTTATTTCCATTGTCGTAGCGGTTGTTGGGGCTATTTGGATTATTTGTTTATATTGGCAAAATCATGAAGATGTTGAAACTAAAGAGTGGCAAATCGAAACCCTACAAAATGATAAGAATTTTCTTGAAATGAAAATGGAAGAGCAGAATACTTTTATCAATATCATATCTAACCCAGCACAAATCTATGTAATGAGGTCTTATGGGACATCGCAAATAAATTTTTGTAACGGGATTATTTTAGACCCTGGGGGTACGGACGACTACTCAAATGATTGTGATTGTTATTTAGAGGTTGTTCCTGACATCAGCCATGGCTATGGTATTAAACTACAAGGTCCTTTCCACACAGAAAAAGGTTTTGATTACATTGATATCTATGAGAGGACTACAAATGAAGGTGATACGACTCATTTGGCTCATTATACTGGAGATGGGGATTGTGATGTTACTTCCACAAATGGGGATTTACTCATACATTTTCATTCAGATGCTTCTATAGTTAGAAGTGGCTTTATTTTTTCGGTTTCTTGTGTTCCTATTGAAAATTATGATACATTGAAAGAAAACTGTAAAAAAGCAAAGTTTTAATAATATTATTATAGAATAGGTTCATTATGAAATGTAAACATTGCGGCAAGGAGATTGCCAATGACAGTAAATTTTGTGAGTTTTGTGGAAAACAAGTACATAATAAACGTATTTTGGGAATCTTTGGGGTTGTTTTGGTTGTCGTTTTATCTGCGGTTGTTTTATCGGTAATATATTATAAACAAGAAAAGAAAGACAGACAAGAATTAGAAGAACAAAGAATAGCAGACTCTATCGCACAAGTGGAAAAACAACAAAGGATTCAAGATTCTTTAGAATTGATAAAACAAGCACAAATGGAGGCTGAACGTCAAGTGGAAGAAGCAAAACAGCAGGTAGAGGAGGCTAAAAGAGAGACAGAAAAAGCTAAGCAAAAACAACGGGAATTGGAAGATGCGGCTATGGATTTTTTTGCGTGGTAAGCATAAATTTTACTGACAGATAGTAAGATCAATTTCATTTTTAATCATCTAATCTCCGACAAAACCTTACATACAACTTTCAGATACAATAATCGGTAATACAAAAATAAAAAGGCGGGATTTGTTATTCCGCCTTTTTTTTATGCTGAAAAACTTGTAAGTTGCTTAATTGTCTTTGTCCAGAGTCATAAAGACAGAATTTTGGCTCTTGAATTCCGGAACAATGACTTTCATTTGTTTTACCAAACCGAATTCATCGTCAGTATTCAGCAGTTCAATGAGTTCGTCTGTCAGTTGTTTTACTTTTTCCCATTGATAGGTTCTTATTTTCGCTATTTTTATTTTATCGTGTTGGGTTGCAGTAGAATTTTCCTCTGTTGCCAGTACTTCTTCATACAATTTTTCACCGGGTCGCAGACCAGTAAACACAATGGAAATATCAACACCGAGTTTCAATCCCGATAAAGAAATCATTTTTTTCGCCAAATCGTAAATTTTGACACTTTCACCCATATCAAAAATAAAAATTTCTCCTCCATTGCCCATGTATCCGGCTTGCAAAACAAGTTGGCAGGCTTCGGGAATGGTCATAAAATATCGGGTTACTTCCGGATGAGTAATCGTTACTGGACCGCCTTTGTCTATCTGCTGTTGGAAAATAGGAATAACGGAACCATTGGATCCCAACACATTGCCGAATCTTGTTGTGATAAACTTGCAAGAGGTGCCTGTTTGGTCTAATGATTGCACATACGTTTCCGCAATTCGTTTGGAGGCTCCCATAATATTTGTCGGATTAACAGCCTTGTCGGTAGAAATCATAATAAATTTTTCCACATTGTATTTCATACTCAAATCTGCCAACATTTTTGTGCCGTACACATTCACTCTAACGGCCTGAAACGGATTTTTTTCCATTAATGGAACATGTTTATAGGCAGCGGCATGATAAACAATATTGGGTTGGTATGTTTGGAATATCTTTTCCATAAATTTAGGCTGGCAAATATCTCCGATATATGTCGTATATTTTTTATTGGTGTGCATGTTGAACAAATCCAACTCCAAAAAATACATGGGAGATTCGGCATTGTCCACCAAAACAATTTCTTTGAAATCATATTTAAACAATTGTCTGACAATTTCACTGCCAATGCTTCCTGCAGCCCCTGTTACTAAAATGGTTTTCCCGTTCAATTGTTGCAAAATGCCTTTGTCATTCAATTTTATAGGATTCCGTCCCAACAAATCTTCTATACGTATTTTCTTGATTTGTTTGAAACTCAACTCTCCGTTTACCCACTTGTTCAAAGGCGGAATC
>JAFZUH010000082.1 GCA_017618435.1 Bacteroidales bacterium
GAGGCCTCCGCCATAACCTGATGCATTGTTATATGAAACGGTTGCTCCCTTTGTAAAGGTTACCGTACCGGCATTGACATATATACCGGCTCCGTTGACGGCTGTGTTCTTGTTGTCAGCACTGCCGCCTATGGTACTTGCCGCAGTGGCAAAAGTCAGACCACCTCCCGCTACATAAACACCACCGCCATTGCCGTCATCTGCCGTATTTTTTTCTATGGCTGTTCCATTTAATGTGGTTGTGCCTGCATTGACATACAAGCCGCCGCCATTGCTTGTGGCTGTATTGGCGGTTATGGTTAATTTCCCGTTTGGAATACTTATCGTTCCGTCTGTATACAAACCTCCGCCATTGCCTGCCGTATTGTTCTGAAGGGTTACGGCAGAAGTAAAGTTTAGCGTACCTGCCTTATAGAACATTCCACCGCCATTGCCTGTGGCAACATTGTATGAAATGGTTGGAGCCACAGTAAAGTTCACCGCACCGCCATTTACATACATACCTGCTCCGTTTGCAGCGGTGTTTTTGTTGGCATCACTGCCACCTATAGTATTTGTTCCCGAAGCAAATGTCAATGTTCCTCTATTTACATATATACCACCACCATTGCCTGCCGTTGCCCTATTTTGAGTGATAGTGGCATTTTTCAATGTTAAAAGCGTATCATTATACAAACCGCCACCATTACCAGCGGTTGTGCTATTATTGGTTATAGTTGTTGTTCCGCCTATATTCAGTGTTGATTGGTTGTAAATACCGCCACCGTCATTACCTGCTTGGTTGCCTATAAGCGTAAGATTGCCATAACAATTGATGATACCCGCCCTATTGTTTATACCTCCGCCGTTTCCTGTTGCCAGCGTTGCTGTATCGTAATTGACAATAAGATTGGCAGGGTGGTCGGCATCGGTACCGACATTGATAACATGTCCACGTGCTCCACTTTCTGTAAGATAAATACCGTCACCTTGTTGGGCAGCATTATAAGTGATAGTTGCTCCTGCTTCAAAGTTGATGGTTGTGCCTGTAGTATGGATATAAACACCTCCGCCATATTTACCCGTTGTTTTATTTCTTGAAATCTCAGCACTGCCCTTACAGGTAAAAGTAGCAGCATTAGCAATATATATTCCTGCACCATAGTCACTTGCCCGATTATTAGTATCATATACATTGCGATAACAAACAATAGTACCTCCATTTTGCCATATACCGCCACCATGGGAATTTGCTGTATTGGAATCCACAACCAAATCTTGCGGACTGCCAGCAGTACCGATAGTTAATGTGCCTTTGGTCAATCCGATACCACCGCCTGACACACCGGAAATATTGGCTTTGATGCTTGCTCCGCCTTCCAAATTGACAACAGAAGCATCATCTTTGAGATAAACACCTGCACCTGAAGAATTGGAAGAACCTGTAGTGCGGTTTTTGGCTATTGTCGCAGTCCCCTTGACAGTAAGGTTGCCGCTTAGCGATACATACACACCGCCGCCGTGCCCGCCTGACGTATTTGATGTATCTACCAAATTGCCGTAACAAGTGAAGGAACCACTATTGTAAATACCACCAGCAGAATCGGTTGCCGTATTGCCACCCACAATCAGATTTTTAGGCGACAATGCCGTACCAACGGTTATAGTGCCTGTATTGACCATACCGCCGCCTTTGCCGGTAACACTGTTGCCTATATCGATAAAATTACCATAACAAGTAATAACACCAATATTGGAAATACCCCCACCGGAATCTAAAGCCGTGTTGGCATACACCATTAAATCTTGTGGACTTACCGAAGTACCTATGTTTAGTTTTGCATTAGCATTATACAAAGCAATAGCCCCACCACGACCTGCTGCCTTATTACCTCTAAGCAATGCTCCACCTTCTAAATTTATGGTCGTACTATTAGTCATTCCGATACCACCACCTATAATGTCACTCCCCGTTGTTTGATTACTATCTATGGTAATCAAACCTTGGCAGACAAACATAGAGTTATTGCTATTGATAAACAAACCACCACCATGATTACTGCTCGTATTGTGGGATATATTGGCTGTACTCTTGAAAATAGTGGTATCTACCGCAGTAACACACACGCCACCACCATTGCCACTAGCGATATTGTTTTGGGCTGTAAAAGCACCCTCACAAGTAAAATGACTGGCTTTGCTATACAAACCACCACCCGAAGAACTCCCATGATTGCCATTGATGGTAGCCGTACTATTGAGGGTTATAATACCACCTCCATCGTTGTAAATACCACCACCTCTATCGCCAGAAGTGTTACTATTGGCTGTTAATACGCCAGCACATGTAATAGCACCTCCGTTATTATACAAACCACCACCTCTGGCTCCTGCTTTATTATTATTGAATGTAGCCGCACCATTTAGGTTTGTAGTACCATTAACTTGGCAAAAACCGCCCCCTTGTTCTGTAGCATTGTTACCTGTTGATGTTAACGTACCGCCACACGTTAAAGAAGCATTTTTATTATAAATACCGGCACCCGAAGAACCTGTCCTACTGTCAGTAACAGTCATATTGCCCTTGCAATCCAAAACCGCATTGTTCCAAATACGGATACCGCCACCCTGATAACAGGAAGTATCTCTATCAGCAGTGATATTGCCCCAACAGGTGAGCGTACTGCCTTCTTCCAGAAACACACCGCCACCCAATGCCGCCGTATCCTGCGACATGGTTAAGTTTCTGGCATTGCCTGAGGCTCCTATGGTAATGGTACCTGCTGTATCATAGATAGCACCGCCTCTGCCTCCGTAGGTGCTATAGGCCACCAAATAGGCTTTGTTTTGCGATAGGGTCATATTGCCGCCCGTGCAGGTGATAGTGCCGCCGTCATTGAAAATACCGCCGCCATGACCGGCAGACTTGTTATTGTTAATGGTTACACTACTGCCTGCAAAATTAATAGTACCCAAATTGTATATACCACCTCCGCCATAATCATATATTTTGGAAGCA
>JAFZUH010000083.1 GCA_017618435.1 Bacteroidales bacterium
ATACAATTGTGGAGTAGCTTATATAGACAATGGAAAAAATAATTTTTTTGTTTATCTGCATAAAAAAAAGGATAAGGACGCTTTGCGTTATTGGACCATAAATAAGACTTTTTCGGAGAGAATGGGTGATTCATGGTATTATCCCAAACCATCGGAAAAGGCTGAGATGGCACGCTGGGTCAAGGAACTTGAAACGATGAATGAAAAATCGACTTCTCAACTAAAGGAGCGATACACTTATATGTATATGCGAATATTGTTCTATCTAAAACAATATGATGTTTGCCAGAAAGTTTTGGAAAATTATACAGCAGAGTGGACAGATAAGGAAATTGAAAAGAAGTGTCATTTGTATTATGCTGGTGCATTGTTTTATACTGGCAAAAAGATAAGAGCTGCCGATGTTTATGCCGACTACGAGGATTGGGAGAGCCTTCGTTTTTTCAATTTCAAAAAAAATGTTGACTTTATGTACAAACTTTATTCAGCAAATCCAAATTCAAAGGCTTTTATGTTTTTTGTACAAAATTACTTGAACAAATATCAAGACGAGAAGGAAACAATAGATTGCAAGGACTTTGTTGCACTATGCAAGAAGGTACTTGCTGAAAAGAAAACTGACAATCCTGCACTTTGGCAGTCGGCACTTGCTCACATTTCGTTTCTTAATGGCGATATAGCTAAGGCAATCGAACAAATCGAAAAAGCTCCTGATATGCAGGGTCTTGAAATGGCAAAGGACAATGCTCGTATGTTACGACTTTTGTACAATGCAACAGAAACCGATGCAATCGATTATGCCGACAGGTTGAATCGTGATTTACCTTGGTTATTGAAAAGAGTTTATAACATAGACGATTTTTTTGCAAACAATGGTCGCGGAAACGAACATAGTCTTGATATGTTAGGGCGAGTTATTTTAAGGAATGCTTTTCCGCATTATGTTGGTGCAGAAAAGCCTTGTATGGCAGCAGCCCTACTCAATGCTTTTGATGAAGTGTGTTGCGATTTCAAGGAAGCACGTGCACACACACGTAAATATACTAATATAATAGGCAGTTGGGATTATTCTACTATGTTTTTCCGCTATCTTGACACTACTTCGATAGAAAATGTAAAGGCTTTTCTTGCTTTTGTAAAGTCGGGAGGAAAAAATAATTTAGAAAAATCGCTAATACGCATTGGATATGTCAGTGAATCGATGATGAATGAATTAATTGCAACCAAATATATACGCGTTTATGAATATGATTCGGCAATCGTATATTTGGGAAAGGTGATGCCATCATTCTATAAAAAGCAGAACATAACTGATTATTTAAAGCGTAATCCGTTTATGGAAAAATGGATTTTTGCTGATAATGAAAGAGGAAGCATCTACAAGCAATACCATCCGGCAAAGTTGTATTCAGCCGTTCCAACAAAACTACAATTCTGCAGGATAATGCGAGATTTGGAACAAAAGCAAAAAACAGCTAACAATGAGGAACGTGCAATAATGAAATATGCTTATGCTGTCGGGCTTGTTTCGGCGACAAACAGGTGTTGGGCGTTAACGCAATATGCACATCTCAGTTTTGAATGGGATGGATTTTACCATGCAATAAACAATTTGGAAGATTTGCAATACCATGATAATGGATGGGACTATCGCACATCTAATTCATATATGTTGCAGTATCGCTATCAAAACATTTATTCACATATCGACGAAGCGGAAAGTTTAACGCAAAATAGTGAATTACTTGCTAGGTGTCAATACCTGCGTGCTGAAATTGAAATGGACAACACCTATGCTTATCTATATTATCGCAGTCTTAATAATAAGTTTATCAACACAAAATTTGTTGATAATGAAAGACACCATTGCGATAGGTTATCGGATTATAGATAGGGCAATCTGACCAAAAGTTTCATATAAATGACCTTTCAAGGAAAAAGGATTTATGGGTATCTTTGCCGACTAATCCTAAAATATTTCATTGTAAATTAGATGGTTTTAATATAACTGCAATGAATGAGAAATCATATTTGGAGATTAAAAATATATCTTTGCAACAACGCAATAGAAAATGAAAGAACGACAAAAAATATAAAAAACAAAGAAAACTATACCTAATCACAATGTAAAAATATATACCGACAATATAGAAGAAGTTGCTTTTGAGCAGATACAACGCCTGCTTTACATAGATGTGTTTTCCGCCTGCAAAATCTGTATCATACCTGATGTTCATGCGGGAGCATCTTGCGTAATTTAAAATAGTTTTACTAAATTACTACATAGAGGCTATACTATAAACGTATGAACGGTTGGGGGCAATATGGGTACAGATTTGGCAATTGCGGATTGAATATTGCGAATGAAAAAGTTCTGGCAGGTTGTTGGTTAAACCTTCGCCTGTCAACTTTAGTAATGCTTCTTTTTTTGTCCAGAGTTCAGCAAAAGCGATTGTGGGGTGTTCTGCCGTTACTATGTAGGCTATTTCATCGTTGTTGAAGCAATGGCGACAAATGTCCATATCCAACTCCTTAGGAACGCACTCCACATCACAACCTACGGGGTTGTTACTTACCACACAGAGTGCCGCCTGCTGACAATGGCTGAGATTGAAATGTATGTCGGAATATCCTTTCAGCAAAGGTTTTCCATACAAGCCAAAAGTAAATTCAGGCGGTTCTATGATATTGTATTCCTTTTTCAATGCTTCGCAGAGCAACAGATATACAGCCAATGAGAGCCGCCTATCATTTTCTTGAATGTATCGCAATGTATACTGACGTCGTTGTTTGCTGACAACTTTTAACGCCTCCTCCACGTTAAGTACTTCAATATTATCGTTGAGGTATATCAATGGTTATAGGTTGTTGTTTAATATTAACTTTCAAAGAACCCAAAAGCAGCGATTTGTCTCAACATCTGTATGATATAATTGCTAGAGGTGTCGCTCCAATGGAATCCAAGACGATGCAGAATCGAGCAGGTGTAGCGGTTGTTGCGTTCAATAAGAACAGCCTTTTGTCCATGGGACATGTCCTGATAGGCCAGCATCGCTGACAGCAATTTAGCCTTTTCTGAATCTTGACTGGCAAGGATAATCGCCTGTTGGAATTCATCAGTCTCAACAAAACGCATGCTACCACCAATTTTTTTCATAAGCATCAGCACATCACCCAATAGCTCCGTATGGTTGTTAAAAGGTTGGAAAACGGTGCATTCCTTTGGTGTAGTGGCAAGCAACACAACTGCTTTTGCCGTTTCGTCAATAGGGGACATTTCTGTAACTTCATCGTAACTTTCATAGGGACAGCAACCTAGTGTATGAAATACTTTGAGGCGTCCCATGTAACTGTTGCTGTTAAAGTTGGCTTGAAATTCTCCGTCTGCACTGCGAGGGGCAAGATTGCCGACACGCATCACTTTGGCATTGAGTTCGTGATGGGCTACTGCATCTAGTACCAACCGTTCAGCAAGAAATTTGGAATGTATATAGCGATTGTCCAAAAACTGTCCAAACCAGAGTTTGTGTTCATCAAGTTGTGGCACCTCCATACCGTCACCTCGGTCAATCCAGATTTCACCCACCGATGTTGTGGATATATGCGCCAAACGGGCTCCCGTCTTCAAACAGAACTCTACGCAACGTTGTGCTCCCCCTATATTCACGTCTTCTATGTCCGTTCCTTTGGAGAAGTGTTTTACATTTGCAGCACAATTGAAGACCGTATTAAATGAGTTTTGAAAATTGAGGGTTGAAAAATCTTCCGTTACATCACCGTTGACTACGAATAAGCGGTTGCCAAAAAGTTCTTTAAACGATTTTTCAAAATAATAGAACAATAAATTTTTCAGACGGTGTTCAGCAGAAGATTGGTCTTTGCCTCGCACGAGACAAGTAATGGTAGTCGCGTCAGAGTCTATGAGTTCCCGCAACACATGAATGCCCAAATAGCCTGTGGCTCCCGTCAGGAGAACGTGGCCCAGTTGCTGACACTCGCCTTTGAGGAACGTCTCGATATTGTTGTGCTGCAAGATGGCATCGATGCCCGAATAATTAAACTCTTCTACTTCTGTGTCGATATTATCGACAGGGGTTGTACTTCCTACAAATTGTGCCAACAGACGCGGTGTGGGATGATCGAACACATCGCCATAGGCCACATGGTAGCCGATTTTGTCGAACTCAATAACAACTTTGGTAACCATCAGCGAGGTGCCGCCAAGTTCGAAGAAATTGTCAGTGGCTCCCACTGTGTCCAATGAAAGAATGTCAGCAAAGATGTCGCAGAATATTCTCTCTGCATCATTGGCGGGAGTTACATATTCGCGGTTTTCGACTTGAATTTGCGGTGCGGGCAATAGTCTACGATTTACCTTTTGGTTTTGGTTCAATGGGATTTCTGAAATCTGCATAGTGGCAGCAGGAACCATATATGGCGGTTTGCGTTCGCGAATGAAGATATTCAAGTCATGAACATCAATTGGTTTTTCGCTCACTACGTAGGCGGCAATAAACTTACCTCCATTGGGGTAATCAAACGCTTGTACAGTGGCATCCTTTATGTTAGGGTATTCTCTAATAACGGCTTCCACCTCTTTGAGTTCGATGCGGAAACCGCGAATCTTCACTTGTCCGTCTCTACGACCAACAAACTGCACATTGCCATCTTCCAAATAGCGTACAATATCGCCAGTGCGGTAGCATCGTTTTCCATTCCATTGTATATAGGTTTCGGAGGTTTTTTCTGGCAGATTAAGGTATCCGCGACTCACTTGTGGACCGCTCACCAGCAATTCACCAGCAGCACCTATCGGCAATCGGTTCAGGTCTTTGTCTACAATAAACAATTGTAGATTGTCCAAAGGTTTGCCGATGGGGGCATTTTGTTGGTACTCTGTCATAGAATAAGTAGTAGTAAAGATGGTACATTCTGTAGGACCATAGCCATTGTGCATTTGGTAGGTCTTTGGAGGATTCAATGGCAACACTTTTTCTCCACCAACAGAGAGATGATGCAACGAGTGGTTGTTGCAGTTAATGGCAAACTGACAGCCCACTTGAGTGGTCATAAATGAGTGGGTGATACCCTTTTCGTTGAAATATTTATTTAAGTCTGGCAAATTCAGACGTATGTCTTCTCCGATGATATACACCGTAGCACCCGTTGTGAGTGCTGGATAGATGTCCATCATGCAGGCATCGAAGCCGTATGAAGCGTAAGCGGCTACTTTGTCACCTGCTTTTAGGTCGTAGTAACGATTGTACCAGTGGCAGAATGCCACCAGATTGCGGTGCTCCAACTGACAGCCTTTGGGCTTGCCGGTAGAACCAGAGGTATAAAGTAATATGAATAGGTCAGACGGATTGATATTGATATTGTTAGGCTGGTTGACAATAGGCAATTGCTTTATATCTTCTGTTAATAACACATAACCTTGATAGTTGTCTACCATGTGTTGTAGTTTTTCATCGGCTATCAACAACTTCGCATTGGCATCCTGAATCATGAAGTTCAGACGTTCTGTTGGGTAGCTGGGGTCAAGAGGCTGATAGGCACAACCTGCCTTCAATACACCTATAGAGGCAATAGCCATCCATTCACAACGTGGAATAAGTACTGAAACAACATCTTCGGTTTTTAACCCTTTCGACACAATGTAGTTGGCGATACGGTTGCTCATTTCGTCCACTTGTGCGTATGTGTATCGCTTATCATGATAGACGACTGCAATATTGTTTGGCGTTTTCTTGACTTGCTGACGGAATAGCGAAACGATGGTCTGTGTATCGTCATAAGACACTTCTGTTTGATTGAAACTGTCAAGTTTGTTTTCTCCATTTTCATCTATTAACGAGATGCTTCGTAATGGTTTGTCAATACTATGAGCAAAGGCACTTACAGCATTGCTTACGCTTTGTGCAAGACTTTGCATTAAAGACCCGCTATATAGTCCATTATCGTATTCAACAACCACACAAGGAACACCCTTTACTTCAGTGATGTAAAAAGCAATCTTGAACTTTGGAACATTAAGTTCCATAGTCGTATCGGCTACCACTTGCTTGCCATTTACGCTGTATTCGCTCAGTACTCCCATTTGATAAGCAAATAGAATATCGGCTTTTAGACCGTAGTCTGCAGCGATACGGGCAAAAGGATAGTTTTCGTGTGATAGGGTCTGTTCAAAATTTTCTGCACACTCATGAATAAAATCTTGCACGCTTTGGTTGCCTATTTTCGTAGCAAGTGCTAGTGTGTTTACAAACATACCCATGGTGTTGGACACTTTGAGGTTGCTACGTCCATTGGAGATAGTGGTGATGCACACTTCATCGCTACCAGCGAAACGAGAGAGACTATAGAACACAGCACTCAACAATACAGCGGAAGGATTTACGCCTTGCTGCTTGGCCAAGCGGGTCGCATCGTTCCATACGATAGGTGTCCACACCCGACCATTTTCGCCTTGTGGAATTGGATTAACGAGGTCAGCAACCACTTCAGTTACCTCTTCAACTTCGTTCAAACGCTTCTTGAAGAATGCGGCTGACTTAACAAAGGCATCGCTATCTTCAGCGGCTTTTTGTTCGAGAACAAATTGTGCATAACTGCATATTTCAGGTTCTATTTCCTTGCCGTCCATTAGGTTGCAGATTTCGTGGATAAGGAGATCGTAGGAATAGCCATCACATACTAGATGGTGAATGTCGCAATAGAGATATATTGATTTTTCTGTGCAGATTATTTCGAAACGGAAAAGACTGTCCTTGCTCAAGTTAAACGGACGCACAAATCCATGACGGAAGGTTAAAGCATCTTCTTCGGTCATGTTGGTTACGCTGACATTACAAGATGTATCTTTATCTTTCATTACTTGTACTACACCGTTCTCACTATTTATGAATTGCACATAGAGTGCAGGGTGATTTGCTATCGCTTTCTGTACGGCTTCTTTGAGGGAATCAACATTTATGTTCTGTGGAAAGATAAGACAGATAGGTGTATTGTACAATGTGGAGGTAGGATTTTTCATGCAATCGAAATAAACACCCATTTGGGAATAAGATAATGGCACTTCAAAACTTTGATTTTCGGATGTTTTATAATTTATTGGCTCTATGTCTTGATGATTTGCAGACTTGATGTTTTGTGCTCCATTTAGCATTGTTGCAAGTATTTCGTTTTCTATGGTTTGAATGCTTCCACCTCCTGTAAGTAGTTTGGAGTCAATTTGTACGCCATAGCGTTTGAATACTTGAGTAGCTAGTTTAATAGCTAAAATAGAAGTAAGTCCAGCCATACGAAGGTCAGTAGTAAGACCGAAAGAGTCTGTATTTACAATAGATGCAACCATTTCCTTCAGTTGTTGTTCCAGTATATTAAGTGGTGCGGTTGTTTTTTCTTCCGTCTCCATTCCAGCACCAATAATAGGTTCTGGTAATGCTTTTCGATTCACTTTTTGGTTCTGATTCAGTGGTATGGCATCAAGTTGCATAGTGGCGGCAGGAACCATATAGGGTGGTTTTTGGTCCATAATGAAACTATTAAGTTCACCAATATCAACTTTTTCATCTGACACAACATAGGCAGCGATGTATTTTTCTCCAGTAGGATATTCAAAGGCTTGCACGGTGGCATCTTTAATACCATGAAATTGGCGAATAACTGCTTCCACCTCTTTGAGTTCGATACGGAAGCCGCGAATTTTTACTTGTCCATCTTTACGACCTACAAATTCAATATTGCCATCTTCGCGGTAGCGTACAATGTCGCCAGAGCGGTACACGCGTTTCCCGTTCCATTCTACAAAAGCCGCTGCCGTTTTTTCTGGGAGATTGAGATAACCTATGCCCACTTGAGGTCCAGCGATAATAAGTTCACCTGCACAGCCCCAAGGTACCTGCTCTCCAAAGCGGTTCACGATATAGAGTTCCACTTCTTCGTTGGGCTTGCCGATGGGTATATTGGGTTCATTTTTGTCCACGAAATGACTACATACATATACGGTAGTTTCGGTGGGACCATAGCAGTTGTCCAGCGTGTATTTGGGTGGTTCCATACTCATCAGTTTTTCCCCACCTGTCCCCAGCCACTTTAAATAAGGAATGTCGGGATAGTTAAGCACCAATTGTGTGGCCATTTGAGTGGTCATAAAGCAGTGGGAAACCTTTTCCTTTTGGAGATAACAATTTATACCCTCAAGGTCGAAACGGATGTCGTCCTGAATTATATGTATTTGAGCACCGGCCCATACGCAACCCCAAAGGTCCATTTGAAAGGCATCAAATCCGTACCCAGCATAGGTAGCATAGCGTGAATCAGCGGTAAGACCGATTTTTTTTGCGTGATATTTGGCAAACGTAACGAAGTTTTTTTCGCTGAGCATTACTCCCTTTGGAGTACCTGTGGTGCCACTAGTGTAAAGCATTACTAACACGCCTTCTTGTTGGCAACCTGAGGCATCTTGTTTCATAAATTCCAGCCGTTCCTCGGGATAACTTGCATCTAGTGGCAGTTGCGTAAGCCCGGCCTTGACAATGGCCAGTGGTGCCAGCACCATCTTTTCATCACGAGGTACAGAAAAACCCACCACCCTATTTCCGCAGCGAACGGTGTAGGAGGGGTCTATGGTATTGGTGAGATTGTCCACCTCGGCAAAGGTAAGTCGTTTGTTCCCAGCCACGCAGAATATATCGTTAGGTCGTTCTGTTACATGTTGCTTGAAACGTTCCACCAAGGTTTGCGTATTAATGGGCTTCTGTTCCGGATTCAGTGTATTGAGCCATTGTATCTGTTCTGGTAAGGCATATTTCAGTTCTTTTACTGTTTCAGCATGAACCATGCTTTGCAGAATGGCACTATAACAAGATGTCAAATTTTTCATAAAAGCATCTGAATAATCAGTATTGCTATAGCCTAATTTAAGAAAGTAGCCATTAGGTGATTCTATGAGTTCGGCAACAAGTTTCCAACCGGGAGTAAGTTGCCGCATGTCTTCAGAAAAAAGATGATGACCACCTATATTGAGACTTAGTCTGTCGGCAAACAAAGAACCTTGATAGACAAAGATAACTTGGTTGTTCAACCCCAAATCTCGTACAGCATCTTGATAAGCATAATATTGTAGATTTTGTGTAGTATCCATCTGCTCTTTCAAAGAGGAGAAAAGTTCGTCAAGCGATTCTTCTCCTTGTGTCTGAATAAATACAGGTAGCGTATGTACCATCATAGTGACGGATGTTTGATGGCGAACATCTGTCCGACCATGATAAACAGTACAATAAGAAGCCTTGTCTTCTGCACTATAGACTGCCAGCAATATTCCCCAAGCGGACTGCATCAAAGTACTTTCTTTTACATTCCATTTCTGCTTGATAACCTGAATTTCTTCTTTGGAAACCGAAAGAGGATAGTGCTTGTAGCATATATCGGCAGTTTTTCCAGCCAAAGTGTTTTCTGGCAACGGCAGCGAGTCGGTCTCGGCTGCATCGCAGAATGTCTTCCCGTACCATTCACGTGCTTCGGTCATCTTGGTTTCATCTGCACGTAGGGTTTCTTCTTCTTGAGCAATGGCGGCACCGTCCATTGTTTCCCCTAATGGTTGCTGACCTTCATAGCAACGTTCGATTTCACGAGCCATTAGTATTAACGAAAAACCATCTGTAAGCACATGATGCGTGTCGAAATAAAACCAAGCTTCTCCATTAGGAGTTGTGTAAATTTCGCTACGCCAAAGTCGCTTTTCGTGGGGATCCATGGTGCGGGAAAAACTAGAACGAACATCATCAATGGAACTTATAGAGATAATGGGAATTGTTTCTTCCATTGATGGAAAAACTCCACTTTCCATA
>JAFZUH010000084.1 GCA_017618435.1 Bacteroidales bacterium
GACTTTCCTGTTGTGCTACAGCGACAGCAATGACAATGTTTATTATTCCGGTTTTGATTTGGATGCCGACACTGCGGATTGTTTTTCATTAGGTTCCGGCGTAGGCATCAAAGAGCATAACAAAACGGATGTTACCATTCAACTCCATCCCAACCCGACCAAGGGAATGATAGAGATTCAATCAAATAATGTAAATATAAAACAGATAGAACTATTTGATATTTTCGGCAAATTGCTGATAGAGAAAAAAGCAAATGAATCTACTGTCACTTTGGATGTTTCTCCATACGCCAAAGGTATGTATTTATTGAGATACACCTTGTCGGATGATACCCAACAAACTAAAAAAATAATAAAAGAGTAATAATCAAAATTTTTTAATATTATGAAAAGAATATTTTTAACATTAGTTGTCATGAGCCTTTTAGGCAATGTGTTTTCACAAAACACCAAAACCATTACCTTTACCGCCCGTTATACAGACGACTCTTATGTTTCTTTGTCTTCTATAAGGGTGGAAAACCTTACTAAAAAATGGGTGCAGACCTTGGAATGGCCGGATACCGTTCTTGTTATCCGCCAAACAGGCATACAGGAAGGGAATGCAACTGCTTTTTCCATAGCCCAGAACACGCCCAATCCTTTTAACGGACAGACAAGCGTGCAATTGCAATTGCCACAAGATGAAGAAGTAAGCATGGCTTTATATGACTTGTCTGGCAAACAATACCTACATAAAACAGCAAATTTGTCTGCAGGAAATTATACCATATATATCGGTGTAGCTACACCGCAAATGTATCTCTTACAAGTGCAGACCACACAGGGTAGCCAAAGTATCAAAATGTTGGCAGAAACGGGTGCAGGAAATTTTTCCATGGAAGTACAAGCTGTTGAAAAACATATTCCTTTAGTCCGCAAGGCAGAAAGCCAATACGGCTTTGAGCCGGGTGATACAATTGCCTACACGGGTCGTATTCAAGGGGTAGAACAATGTGTGGGCTGGAAAGAAGTTTTTACTGCAAATGATACTACCATCACATTTGTTTTCAGCAAAATATCCGGCTACACCTTATTGGATATCTATTATGACAGTTTGGACAGACCGGAGGGCATAGTATGGCATTTGAGCGACACCATAGGTTATGACAACGGCAAACCCTACGGGAAACATGGTAAAATTTTATCATTTGAGATAGTAGGATCTGGAATGTATAGTTCGTATTTTGATGGAAAATTTGCCTATGCCTTTGATTCCTTGGACGGAGAAGCCAATACAGACAAACTGATGAAATTAAGAAACGATACCTCTTTGAGTTTTCCGGAAAGAGTACAAGCTGCCCCATTGTGCAGAGCAAAAGGACCGGAATGGTATTTGCCTGCCATATTGGAAGTGTTGGAATTCAGATTGTTGAGAGATTCATTGAACGCCAAATTTGATGGATACCCTAATAGGCACAGATGGAATTGTGATGAATTTTTCGGGGATCCTGGAATGCGGTTGTGGAGCAGTACCGAAGTGGACAATGCAGCAACGGAACCAAACCTAAGAAAAGCCTATGCATCAAATTTTACCAAATGGATTGATATCGGTCAAAATAATAGCGATTACTATACAAGTATAAATATATTTGAAACATTTCAAAAGATAGACGTTATAGCCGTTAAGAAGTTTTAGGAGAAATTATATCTTTGTCGCGTAAAATTAAAACTTAATATTATGAATTACAGACTTACACTTTTAGCGGTATTTATTATGGCAAGTGCCACCATAGCGGCACAGTCCTACACTCCTTTTGAAGCAGGCGGACTTTGGTCGGTCAACAACACCAAATACAAAGCCGTCGGAGACACCCTGCTGAACGGACGGGAATACATAAAGGTATATCAGCAGCAGGAAAAAGAAGCATTTGAATTTAATGAAGAGCAAGCGGAATATTGCTGTGCATTCCGCAATGACACTTTGAACAAAAGAGTCTATTTTGCCGTACCCGACGGCATAAACGTTTATAATACCCAAGGAGACCTGATATTCCAAACAGCCAACGACACCGAACTGTTGTTTTATGATTTTTCTTTAGAAGTCGGGCTTACCATCACCTGCTACAAATGGGAATCGGAAGGCATCACGGAAACGCATATAACAAGAAAGGACAGCATAAGCATCTATACCGATTATTTCAATATTTATTATCATTTTGACAATTCCGACTCCATCATCAATGTCAACGACCGC
>JAFZUH010000010.1 GCA_017618435.1 Bacteroidales bacterium
GATTAGCAAAAGTAAAATCAATTCTCATAAAAATATCTGTCCTATAGAAGTTAAATCTACCAATAGATACACAACAACATCTTTAAACAAATGCATTACAAAATTTTCACAATATATTGGCGAACCATTTGTATTGCACACCAACGATGTTAAGCAAGCAAACGGCATTACCTATCTACCCATCTACATGGTTTCGTTTTTATAATTTTTCTCTACAATATGTCAAAGAACGTTAATTTTTGGTAAGCAGATGAGCATTTATTCTTATCTGCCCTTTTTCCGCAAATTCAGGACAGCGGAATTATCCTTATATTTTTGATATTGTAGAGAAAATTTTTCATATCAATTCTTTCATTTTCCAAATAAAAATTGTAATTTTGCTGCGATTTTTGCAGACAAATACGAAGTAATACTTCTGTTTTGTCAGACAAATATGAAGTATTATTGATAAAATTATTACAAAATACAATCTATGTTTACACGTTATTATCAATTAAACGAGGAATTAGAAAGCAGCATATTTCTATTTGGAGCAAGACAAACTGGCAAAACCACTCTGCTTCTTCAACAATTTCCGCAAGCAGTGTATATCGATTTGTTGGATACAAATACATTGGCAAGATACTCGCGGTATCCTAATTTGCTGTATGAGCAGTACAAAAACCATGATAGCGACACCATTATTATTATTGATGAAATCCAGCAGGTGCCACTATTACTTAATGAGGTACACAGACTTATTGCACAAAAAGACATTCATTTTATCTTATGTGGCAGTAGTGCCCGTAAACTACGAAGAAAAGGATACAACACATTAGGGGGAAGGGCACTGCCTTGTCATTTATACCCTTTAGTTAGCACGGAAATTCCCGATTTTGATATTGATAAAGCGATAACTACTGGAATGTTGCCGCCTGTTTATTTGGCAAAAAAGCCACAACTACGGTTATCTGCCTATATAGATGTATATCTAAGACAAGAAATAAAGGCAGAAGCCTTAGTTAGAAATCTTAACAATTTCCAGCGTTTTTTAGATACAGCAGCCCTTACAGACGGTGAAATCGTCAATTATAACAATATTGCTACTGATTGCTGGGTTAGTGCCAATACGGTAAAAGAATATTTTTCTATTTTAGAGGATACGCTTATGGGCTATATGGTTCCCGCTTTTACGAAGAAAATCAAACGCCGACTGGTGCAATCGCCAAAATTCTATTTTTTTGACATTGGAGTCGTCAATTTTTTGATACATCGCAAGGAAATTGTTCGTGGTACAACTGAATACGGACACGCTTTTGAACATTTTATTATACAGGAAATTATTGCATATATCGGTTACACTCGCAACGAAAACCAATTATCCTATTGGAGAACAAAAGATGGCGTTGAAGTTGATGCTATTATAGGGGACGCAAAACTCGCAATTGAAATAAAATCAGTTGAAAACGTACAGAACAAACACTTGAAAGGGTTACGAACATTCGCAACGGAACATCCTGATTGTCGCCGTATGATTGTTTCGCTTGACATAATGTCCCGTATTACAGAAGACAATATTGAAATCGTTTATGTTTATGATTTTCTCAAACAACTGTGGGCGAAACAATTGTTCTGATTTTTTCTCTACAATATGTCAAAGAACGTTTGTTATTGGTAAGCAGATGAGCATTTATTCTTATCGGCCTTTTTTTCCGCAACTTAAGACAGCGGAATGAGTCTTATATTTTTGATATTGTAGAGAATCACAAGAAACAAAATCGGCTCAAAATGTGATGTAAAAAATCTTTTTCCTGCTCAATTTGAGCCGATAATTCAAATATTTATAGTATTTTTGCGCCGATTTTTATACTTGTCCTATGGAAACACATCGTGAAATACTGCAATTTTTACATTATCATCCTCGTTCTTCTCGCGAAGAAATTCGCAAGGGTATCAACTTTCAAGGAAGCGATGCAACACTCAAACGGCTCATCGCCACATGCATTGCCAACGATGACATTACAGTTGAAGGCAAGGCTCGTGCTACCCGATATTCGTTGTCCAATAAAGCATACTTGCTGATGCCACTTAATCTTGACACTTATTTTATCAACGATATTGATGAACGACAAGTACAAACCATATTCAATTTTGACCTTATCAAACAACAACTTCCAACTGTAGATTTGTTTACACATGATGAATTAAAACATCTGCAAAACCTGCAAAAGGAATTTTGCTCTCATATTACAAATATGACAGAGAATGAATATCGAAAAGAAATGGAACGGCTGGGTATAGACCTTAGTTGGAAATCTTCTCAAATAGAAGGCAATACATACTCTCTATTGGAAACAGAACGGTTGCTACGCGAAAGCAAAACTGCTGACGGCAAAACCAAAGAAGAAGCAATAATGTTGCTTAATCACAAAGATACGCTACGATTTGTATTGGACAATCCCGAATATATGCAACAATTATCCATTCGGTCTATTGAAGACATTCACGCTCTATTAGTCAAAGATTTGTCTATCGGAAAAGGCTTGCGACATAGACGTGTGGGCATAACAGGAACCAACTATCATCCTTTGGACAACGAGTTTCAGATTCGTGAAGCCATAGAGGATACCTGCTATTTGATTAACAATAAAAAAAATGTATTTGAAAAAGCCCTACTCGCCTTGTTGTTACTCAGTTATATACAACCTTTTACAGACGGTAACAAACGAACTGCACGTATCATAAGCAATGCTTTGCTGATTGCCTATAACTATTGTCCTATTTCTTTCCGAACGGTAGATTCCATTGACTACAAAAAGGCAATGCTGATTTTTTACGAACAGAACAATTTATATGCTTTCAAGCAAATATTTATTTCCCAATTTGAATTTGCCGTTAGAGAATATTTTTGATTTTGCGACCGAAAACGTGAAATTTCGCCCACTCAAATAGACCGGGAACGTGAATTTTCGACAATATAAACTAACCGAAAACGTGAAATCACGAAACAAAACGAATAAATATCAATCAGTTACACACATAAAATAAACTTAAGCAAACGGCATTACCTATCTGCCTGTCTATATGGTTTCGTTTTTATAATTTTTCTCTACAATATGTCAAAGAACGTTAATTTTTGGTAAGCAAGGGAACATTGCTGTTCCCCTGCTTTGATAAAAATCTTACTTTCCAGCCTGAATGAGGGTTGCTTCATTGTCTGCAAGTTTGGAATCATCGGCATTGGATACTTGTACGCCAATACCGTACATTTCGGCTATTTTGTTTTCAAAATTACCGACTTTCATGTTACCTTTTACAGCGAGTTCGCCACCCTTGGCACCTTCTGCACGAATGCTTGCCAATGTTGCTTCCTCATCTGCCATACGACCTTTGCTTGATACATTCATGTAAACACGCAAAGATGCTCCAAATGCTTCTTTAAACTTGGATTTCAAGGTTTTTACCTTCATTCTTCCATCAATGTTAAATTCTGCCATAACTTTAATTTTTTTTTTAATTGGTTAATACTATTTTTCTCCTATATTTATAATCTTCTTAATTTCATCATCAGTAAGAAATGTCCAATTTTGAGGAGCGGTTTTTCCGATTTCGTTTAAAGAAACAGGATTATTAAATTTCACTACCTCTGTCAGATGATACGCGTATGCAATCTCTTTTGATTTGAAATATTCAAAAAATTTTTCTTTCTCTATTCCTCCTATGGAATGCGTTTGATTCCATATTTTTTGAGGTGTGTTAGAGTCTATTTTTGCAACAGTTGCCATGCCAACTATCTTTTTAATCTGGGAACGTGATTCATAGATAATCAGGGTGAATTTTTCTCCAACTGCCTTTGGAACTGCTTTCCTATATTCAACACACTTTGTGCCAGCAAAAATTTGTTGGCAGTATTCTTTTTTTATTGAAATTAATATTCCTTTCATCTATTTCTTATTTAAAAACATGAGAGACTGCCTTTTGAGACAGTCTCTCAAAGGTAATTAATCATTTTTTGCTTTGTATAGCATTGTGCTGTTATCTGCTAATTTAGAGTCATTACCATTAGCAACTTGCACCGTGATACCAAACATCTCTTTCATGCGTTTTTCGAATCCTCCGCAAGTCATACCTGCCGAAGGGCTGAATTCGCCACCTTTTGCATCACCTTGACGAATAGACGCAAGAGTAGCATCGTCATCTGCGAATTTCACACCATTGTACACACGAAGTGTAGCACCGAAAGCTTTTTTGAAATCATCTTTCAATTTTTTGACCTTCATACGGCCATCAATCTTAAAATCTGCCATAACTTTAATTTTTTAATTGGTTAATACTATGTTTATTTGATTAATTAAAATTTTTATCTGTCCGATTTTACTTCCATTCGTCTTTTTTGCAACCGTCGGCTTCGCACTTTTTGTTGAAGGCGGAAAGTGTCATCTCGTCGGTAGAACCGCTGGTATAATAACGATGTCCGTCTTTTGCAGTGTAGCACACTTGTACATACAGACCGAATACGGTATCAAATTCTTTCTCCAAGGTCTTGATTTTCTTATTGCCGCTAATGGATATATCTCCACCCGAATCGGCACGACGTACCGAGGCAAGCGTTTTATCCACATCAATACCGCTTATACTTTCGCCTTTGGCAACAGCCTGACGTGCATAACTATAACATATCTTCAACCGCAAATAGGGGAACTGCTTGTTGAACTCTTTCATCAGTGTCCCTATTTTTTTGTTGCCGGTTACCGACAATTCAACAGCCGTCTTCACTATAGTTGTTTTCTTTGCTACAGGTTTTGCAGTTGTGGAGGTCTTTTTAGCCGCAGGCTTCGCTGCAGTTTTCTGAGTTGCTTTCTTTGCAACTGTTGTGGTTTTCTTGGCCGCAGGTTTCGCAGCGGGTTTCTTTGTTACTGCCATAATATTATTTTAATTGGTTAGTACTTATTTTTATTTTCTATATTCTTTTTCCGCTTGTAATAATATCGGTTTGAGTTGATCTATATTGCTGGTCGCTTTGCCCAATAGTTTTTTGAAAAAACCACCTTTCTTTTCGGTATCTTCAGTATTGATTTTCAATTGATAAACACCTTTATTATATTTAACTTCTCCATCAAAATACTTGTCAAAAATTTCTTGATGTTTAGTGTCCTCCGCAACACTTATTGAAAGAAGCAACTCTCGCTTCTGAGGTCTTAACGTGATAAAATTGCAGGGTTTGTCATCAAGTTTTATCCCGATATATATCTGTCTGAATACGGGTTCATATTTCTTGCCTGTACATTCATTCAACAAGTCTATCACATGTTCTGACAAAACCACATTTTGTTCACATGATGTTTCCACCCAATATTCTCGAGAATAGTCTTGCTGTTGATATGCCGCCTTTGCTTTCGCATTAGCCGAATTGCGTAAGGTTGCCCCATTTTCAATCAAAACTTCGTTGTTGGCATCAGCAACTTGAACCTCTATACCAAATTGTTCCATCATTTTTTCCTCAAAAGTGCCAACCTGCATATTGCCATTGACTTTTAATTCACCTGTAGCAGGTGCATTTTCACTTCTAATTTCGGACAAACGAGCCGATGCTTCTGCAAAGTGATGATGATAATAAACACGGAGTGTTCCTCCGAATGCCTCTTTGAATTGTGCCTGCAAGGAATCCACCCGCATGCGACCATCTATATTAAATTCTGCCATAATAATATTGTTATTTATATTTATTTGTCTTCTCTATAAATTTTTCTTTTAGAAACATCAATCCTACGAAAAAGCCTATATCCTTCTTCTGCTGTCTGTTTGGCAGAATTATAAATCATTTCATAGGTCTTGCTAAGTTTTTCGTCAAGTTTTGCTATTTCATGCAAGGCCTCATTCCGCTTGTTTTTCCATGCATAAATATCCTCAACATCTTTCACAAAATCATCATTATAATGATTTTCCTTTATCCTTTTTTCTATGTATCTCGTTAATATCTCTAATGTTGTATAATTATAACTATATTTATTATCATCATTTTCATTATAAATATAATTCACAACACTTTCTAATCTATCGGCAATCAGACTCTCCATTAGAGTTATTGCCTCTAAATAAAAACCTTGTTTTATTGCCTCTTGATATCTGGCTATAACTTTTTGATATCGATCATATCTTTGTTTTCCTACGGTATTATTCTTTTCTGCAATAGGACGTTGTCTTGTTTTATTCATTGTTTGCTTTATATAATTATCAAAAGTAGGCTGGCTCATTGAATTGAGCCAGCTCTATCTATGGATTGCATAAATAATTCTGTCTTACTCACTTA
>JAFZUH010000085.1 GCA_017618435.1 Bacteroidales bacterium
AGCACATTGTATATCGGAATGGGGACATGATTTCCGTCCGGAATATCGGAAAATAAGACATATCATTGATGCAATAGGTCAAAAAATACCTATTTTGGCACTTACGGCAACGGCTACACAAAAAGTAAGGCACGACATTCAAAAAAATCTGAATATGTTGGATGCTGATGTGTTTATGTCTTCTTTCAATAGGCCGAATATGTATTATGAAATCAGAGAAAAAACTGCGGACATTGATAAAGAAATAGTGAAATTTATCAGGAAACACGCAGGCAAATCAGGTATCATTTATTGTTTAAGCCGAAAACAAGTTGAAGATTTTGCTGAATTTCTTCAGGTAAACCATATCAAGGCTTTGCCTTATCATGCAGGTTTGGACGCCGAGGTAAGGCGTGAAAATCAAGATAGATTCTTGATGGAAGACGTGGATATTATCGTGGCAACCATCGCTTTCGGTATGGGAATAGACAAACCCGATGTGCGTTTTGTCATACATTATGATATGCCCAAAAGTATTGAGGGCTATTATCAAGAAACAGGTCGTGCCGGTCGTGATGACGGAGAAGCATTGTGTATTGCTTTCTATTCTTATGCCGACTTGCAGAAAATGGAAAAATTATCGAAAAGCAAGTCTTTGGCAGAACAAGAAATTGCCCGGCAACTATTGATTGAAACGGCAACATACGCCGAATCAAGCCTTTGTAGAAGAAAACATCTTTTATATTATTTCGGGGAAGAATACGAACCCGATAATTGTGGAAATTGTGATAATTGTTTACATAAAAAACAAATGGAAGAAGGTAAAGAATATATGGCTTTGTTGCTTAGCGTAGTCAAAGAAACGAAGCAACAATTTAAAGAAAAGCATTTGATTAACATCTTAATGGGAAATGAAACTTCTGATGTGAAGAAATATAACCATGATGAGTTAAAGACCTTTGGCGAAGGACAAGATATGTCCGAAAAATTTTGGGCAACATTGTTACATCAAGCCTTATTTGAAAAATTATTGGACAAAAGTCTTGAAAACTATGGCGTGTTGAAATTGACAAAAGAAGGCGAAAAATATATCAAAAAACCCTATTCTATACAAGTGCATATAGAAAAAGCGGAAGAAGATGAGGACGATGATGTGGATAATGAAATTGCTGCTCCTCAAAAAGGCGGTGCTGTTGATAAGGCCTTGTTCTCCATGCTGAAAGATTTGTTGAAGGTTATTGCCAAACGGGAAAAATTGCCTCCATACGTCATTTTCCAAGAAAATTCATTGGAAGATATGTGCATTCAATATCCGACAAATATGGAGGAAATGACACAAATAACAGGTGTCGGCGTGGGCAAAGCACAAAAATACGGACAGCCTTTCATTGATTTGATAAAAAAATATGTTGAGGATAACGAAATAGAACGACCTCAAGATATTGTTGTTAAATCTGTTATCAACAAATCGGGATTAAAAGTCTATATTATTCAAAATATTGACCGAAAAATTGATTTGGAAGATATTGCTGTTGCCAAAAGCCTTACAATGGACGAATTGCTGACAGAAATTGAAAGTATTGTCATTTCGGGGACAAAAATAAATATTGACTATTATATAGATGAATATGTGGACATATATCATAGAGAAGAAATTTTGGAGTATCTCTGTGAAACCGAAGTTGATAATGTGGAAACGGCTCAAAAAGAATTGGGTGAAGATGAATATACTTTGGAAGAAATTCGTTTGATGAGAATCAAATTCTTGTCAGATAAAGGAAATTAATAATAACTTAAAAATAAATAACTTAAAATAAAATATTATGGAAAATTTAGAAGAAGTAAATCAAAAAATAGATATGCAAAACGTTGAAGAAACTCCGAATTGTGAACCGACTTTAAATGAATACGGCAAACCAGCAAAAGATAGTTGCGGAAAACATGGAAATCGTTGTCAGATACTTTGTTATGGTATACCTATGATTGTGTTGTTTGTAGCGGTTGTTGTTCTATTCGTATTGCATTTTACGCAAAAACCGCAAACAGTACAATTGCCGGACGGACAAACCCAATCGGGTGTGATATTAACCGTTAATAACGACTCTATTGTTGAACATTTTGAATTGGTTAATATATTAAAGTCTGATTTGGAAAAAGAATCAGATAGATATTCCAAAGAAATGGCAGGTAAATTTAATGCTTTTCAAGAAAAAGTGAACAATTACCAGATAAATGTGCAAAATCAGATTTTGACACAGACACAAATGCAAAATACAGAAGCCGCTTTGATGAAAGAAAAAACTTCCCTTGAGGCACTGCAAGAACGTTATGCCACCATTTTAGCGAATAAAGAACGTTCTGTACAAAAAGAAATCCAAGATTCTATTATCAATGCCACCAAACGTGTCAATGATGCCAAATATAAAGCGGATTTTGTGTTTGCAACCGCCGAAGGCTCTATGATAGTAACAGCCAATCCAACTTTGGATATTACCAATGAGGTGATTGCGGAATTGAACAATGCTTATCAGAAATCGAAACAATAATGATAAAAAATTCTTTTCATCAATTCATAGTTGTATCTTTGGGTTGTGTGCTTTTGTGGGCTTGTTCTTCTAAGACAGAACAAGTGGTTGAAGAAAGATATGCGGACGGCAAGGCTCAGCATGTCAAAGAATACAAGATTACCAAAGATGGCGAAAAAACATTGAGCAAAGAAACCTTTTATTTCCCCGAAGAGAAAAAATATATAGAAGGTACTTATAATACTCAAGCCCAAAGAGATGGAAAATGGACATCATGGTATGAAAATGGGCTGAAAAATAGTGAAGGTACTTATAAAAATGGCTTGTTGGAGGGAAAATATACAGTTTGGTATCCCAATGGTGTTGTTTTCTACAAAGGTCATTATACCAATGGACAAAAAACAGGCACTTGGCTGTTTTACGATAGTTTGGGCGTGCAAATAAAAAAAGAAACCTATACGCGATAGTTTATGTGTGGCATTGCCGGTTACTGGGATAATACTGAACAATTGACGTTATCAACATTGAAGTTGATGACGGATAGTATGCAGCATAGAGGACCTGATGCCGACGGCTTTTTCCACGAAGATAATATCTTTTTGGGGCATAGACGATTGAGTATTATTGATTTGAGCAATGCCGCCAATCAGCCGATGACTTCATCATGCGGGCGTTATACGATTGTATATAACGGCGAAGTGTATAATTTCAAAACATTAAAAGAAACCATTTCGCAACAAAATCCCCAATACCAATGGAAAACGACTTCGGATACAGAAGTCGTTTTAGCGGCTTTTATCCATTATGGATATGAGTTTGCCAAGCATTTGAATGGTATGTTTGCCATTGCTGTTTATGATAATTGTGAAAAGATATTGTATTTGTATCGTGACAGAGTAGGGGTAAAACCGTTGTATTATTACCATCAGGACGGCTTGTTCGCTTTTGCTTCGGAAATAAAGAGTTTGTTGCAAGTTGCTCAAATAAAAGACCGTCTTACTATAGACAAATCAGCGATAGAGCAATTTTTGCATTTGGGTTATATTCCACACCCTCAAACCATTTACAATGAAATACACAAGTTTCCGCAAGCAGCAATGGCACGTTTTGACGGAAACGCATTGAAAATAGAATCTTATTGGGATTTGCCCCAGCAGATAACCGAAACCATAACAGACGAAACAACGGCAAAAAAACAGTTGCAATTGTTGTTGGAAGATTCCATTTCAGGTTGCATGATAAGTGATGTGCCGTTCGGTACATTTTTGAGCGGAGGTATTGATTCTTCTATCGTAACAGCGGTGGCTCAGCATTTGTCGTCTGTGCCTATCAATACATTTTCAATAGGTTTTGAAGATGTGCATAACGAAGCCCAATATGCAAAGGCTGTGTCCGAACATTTGCATACATCACATCATGAGTTGTATCTGAAAGAAAAAGATGCAATTGCTTGGGTGGAAGATTTTTTATCAGTTTATGATGAACCTTATGCGGATTCATCTGCCATACCTTCTTTGTTGGTTTCGCAGATGGCGGCAAAAGATGTGAAAATGGTGCTTTCGGGAGATGGCGGTGATGAGTTGTTTTTGGGGTATGGTGCATATACTTGGGCAAAAAGAATGAATAATCCTATCTTGTATTTGTTGAGAAAACCAATGTCTTATGTGCTGAATCGGGGCAATAACCGTACCAAACGGGTAGCCTCGTTGTTAAATTATAGCGGTCAGTATTTGAAAAGCCATATTTTTTCACAGGAGCAATATTTGTTTTCTCAAGAAGAGATAGAGCATATTATGCTGAACAGTACATTTAGCACTAATGTTCGGGAAAATTATGTTTCAGACAAACAGTTTTCTGTTGAAGAACAACAGGCTTTGTTTGATTTTAATTATTATTTGCCAGATGATTTATTGGTTAAGGTGGATAGGGCGGCCATGAAATATGCTTTGGAAGTCAGAGTGCCTTTGTTGGACCATCGTATTGTAGAATTGGCTTTCGGTTTGGATGTGAATTTGAAAAAAAGAGGGGATATTTCCAAATATCTGCTCAAAGAAGTTCTTTACGATTACTTGCCGCAGACTTTGTTTGACAGACCCAAATGGGGCTTTAGCATTCCTTTGCAGCGTTGGTTGCAAAAAGATTTGCATTATCTGATAGACAAGTACTTGTCAGAAGAAAAAATAGAAAAACTTAATCTCTTCAACTACAATCAGATAAAATTGCTGATATATAGGTTTGATAATGGCGAAACCTATCTGTATAACCGGATTTGGGTGTTGATAGTTTTTGTCAAGTTTATGACAGAATTGTATGAAAACTAAATTGTTTTTTTAATCTTTTGACAATCTGTTTTCTATCATGCGGTTGTTGTATTGTTGAATAATAGCCTTGCAAAGTTTTTTGTATCTATTCACTTCTTTATTGTTTAAAACCTTGTGATTGATATTGTTTTGACACAAAGAATCTTGTTTAATATCAAACACTTCAAAGTCTTTTCCGTCAAAAAGCAATAAATAATTGTTGCACAATAATTGATAATAGTTGCCCGAATAGCCGACTTGAAAATTTTCTTTGTTTTGAAAAACACTTTTCCCAAAAGCATAACAAGTATCGTTGAAATTGAAATAGTCTATCAACGAAGGCGTTAAATCTGTATGTTGGAAATATTTTTCGGAAACAAAGGCCGAATCGCCGGCGTGAAAAAAGAACATGGGAACGCAATATTTTCCGAAAGAAGTTTTATAAAATTCTTTGGTAGCATGTGAAGTGTGATCGGCGGTGATAATAAAAAGGGTGTTTTCAAACCACGGCTCTTGTTGGGCTTTTTCAAAAAACTGTTGTACTGCATAGTCGCTGTAATGGATAGTTTCCAAAACAGGCAAATCGCCTTTTTTGAATTTGCCTTTATGTTCTTCGGGAATTGTATACGGCTGATGTGAAGAAATGGTATAAAGGGTTGTAAAAAACGGTTCTTTGAATGTATTTATTTTTTTGTAGGCGAATTGGAGAAAAGGTTCATCGAAAATGCCCCAACAGCCGTCATAATTTTTGGTTTTGTCTCCATCAAATTCATTCATTCCAAAATAGTTGTCAAAACCGATAGATAAGGCGAAATCGTCAAAATTCATAGAACCGTTGTAGGCTCCGTGAAAAAATGCCGTATAATAGCCATGTTTTTTGAATATATTTGGCAATGAGATGGTTTTGTTGGCTGCGTATGGTGAGGTTATATAATCGTTTTCCATTAATGGCGGTATGCCAATAAACAAAGCGGGGAGCGATTCTATAGAACGTTTGCCGTTGGCAAGGCCTTTGTATATTTGGCAATAGGCAGACAAGGAGTCTAAAAACGGGGTATAACTTTCTTCTCCGCCATTGATACAACCGATGTATTCTTCCGAAAAACTTTCCAAGAGTATCAATATGACGTTCAGGTGTTTCTCTTCTTGATTGGGATTGTATAATGGAATAGATTTCGGGGAGAAGATTGAAGAAAGTTCTTCTTCTGTTGAAAAGTAATTTAGTTTTTGCAGGGAAAATGTTTTTCCGCAAGTAACATACATGGAAAAAGGGGTATTGATAACCAATGCCGCATTGCCGGAGCGGGCATAACGGCCGGCATCAACAATATTTATCGGTTTGTATTGCAATCCTCCCCGCATAAATATTACGCTGCAAGCGACTACACAGAGTAAAATGACAGTATGGCGAATATAATACCAGACTTTTCTTTTGACGGGTTGCTCTTTAATGCGGTTTTCTGCTAAAACAACATGTTTGGACAAGTAAATTAAAAATAGGATAATAAGTACAAAACCAACAACATAGTACCAGAAATTGACTAAAATATTGCTTGCCAAATTGCCCATGCCTCCATTGAAACTTTGGCTCAAATAGGAAAACAAATCAAACGAACTGCGTCTGAGTGTCCATTGGAAATAGGGAATATCGGTGATATTTACCGCCAATAGCAAAGAGGTGGCGATAATGTAAAACCATTCGCCAATACGATGTGTTATTTTGTGTATCACTTGCGGAAAGGGCAGGCTGTACAATAACAAAAACGGCACCAAAAAGGTAGTCGTAGCGGAAATGGCAAAGCGGAAATTGCCTATGATGATACGGAAAATCTCGTCAGATTGTACCGTGAAAAGAGATTTGTTTACCCATGCAAATAACAATTGCGTGAAAAGCAATAAAAACAAGGCAACTCCCCATTTGAATAAAATATAAAAAACGAGTTTGTTTATTTCAAAAATACGACTTTGTTTCATTGTTCGGCATATAATATGATGAAAACCTACAAAGATATAAAAATAAAATCAACTACAAATAGGCGAATGTTTTTTGTGTTTTATATATTTAAACACAAAAAAAGGCGAAAAAAATTCCGCCCATAGAAAAATTACACAAAAAATGATTATTCTATAATTAATGTTTTGCTGTCCAAATTGTCATACCAATAATCGTTGATACCTGCTTTTGCCCAATTGAAATAGCGTTCCTATTTTTCTCTCTGTACAAAACAGCAATCCTGCTGCCGCCACAACAAGTGGCAAAAAACTAATTTTTCAGAACTCTAATCTTATTCAATATAATTTATTACTATGTCCATATCACTAATTGAATTTATTTTAGGAGAAATCAAATAATATCTTTTCCATTTTACCTCAATTGCTAACATAACAATACCATGTTTGATATAAATTATTAATTCATATTTCTTTTTGTCATTATTATATGTTAAAGTTGGAGTTATATCATAGAAAGATGAACTGGAAGTTCCTGAAAATACCAACATTGAATAATGTGTCAAATCAATTGTTATAGGCTGATTGTCACAAAATTGTTGTAATTGGGATTGATTGTTTATCAGAAGTACAGAATCCGGTGTTCGTGTTATATCAAAAATATTACTATTCACCAAAAATGCAGAATCCGGCATCTTAATTTTACAAGGAATTTGGTCTGTAATATCTATAATTGTATCATTATATACAATATTTGTTGGGTCTTCATTATTTATTACTTCTCCCTTTTTACTATCTTCTTCTGTTTTCTCTTTCTTACACGCTGTACAAAACAGCAATCCTGCTACCGCCACAACAAGCGGCCAAAAAAATATTTTTTTCATTGTCTAATAATTTTTGTAAATTAATACTACTTCTTTTCAGAAATTTTATAATTTAAATGTAAAATCTAAATTCTTTTCATACTTTATGCCAAACTTACAATATTCATAATTTTTAATAAACAGGGTAATTGAATATGTTTTACCTTGTTCCAAATTATCAATAAGAAATACTATTTCACGCAAACAAGAACAATTGCAAGATTCTTCGTCTTTGGGCCATGATAATTTTAATGAAATATTTGTATCTTCTTTTACTTCAATGTCTTGATAATAGCCATAACCACAACAAGCCATAAACATGGAAGTAGATACTTCTAATTGTTTATTATTGATTGCTTTAACAAAAACAACTTCATAATTGTTGGTCATTTGTATATCCTTGCAATCAGAAACATGTGTATATGATTGAATGATAGTATCCTCTTGTTCTATAATAGTTTGTTCTTCCTTTATTTCCTTTTTCTTACACGCTGTACAAAACAGCAATCCTGCTACCGCCACAACAAGCGGCAAAAAAAATAATTTTTTCATAACTTATTGTATTTTTGTATAGGTAATATTTTTAACATCTTGTGTAATACTCCGATTTATAAAATTATAAAATGTTATTTTATATTTATTTGAATTATAATATACACATATATTAATAGTAGTACTGAATTGTGGAGTACAATCTTTACAAGAAGAAAAAAGGATGGTAGTATCATTTAAAAGTTGCCATTCATAATTATTGAAAATTTTAGTTTTGTCTAACACAAAACCATTAGAAGTGAATGTTATTGTATCCCTAACATCATCGTCTGTATATACAAAAGAGGTTTGCTCATCTTCTTGCCAAGAACCAAGTAATATTGTGGCAATATTTGGTTCTGGTTGAGGGTCTTCTTTATTTATTACTTCTCCCTTTTTGCTATCTTCTTCTGTTTCCTTTTTCTTACATGCTGTACAAAACAGCAATCCTACTATCGCCACAATAAGCGGCAAATAAACTAATTTTTTCATAATGATATTTTCTAAAAAAATGTATGTTTATAAAATATATGTGCGATATTTTTGTTTGTTTTTCAGTATTTTAGTGGAAAAAATGACAAATCATATTATTTCAAAACACAGAAATATCTGTCCCCCAAAATCGCATTATCTGTGTATATATAGTTGTTGTCATTTTCACGGTGTTTGTTGTTACCGGCATTGATAACAAGTTGGGGCTTGCACTATTGGGGATATTAACAATAATACAATCACTAAAATTTTAGTTCTTATAACTTATCCTTTCTTTTTTATTATCAAAAACCATTACACTATAAAGATACAAAAAATATAAAATTTGTTGCCCCAAATTTTGCGGATAGTGGAATTTTAATTGTCATTCAAACAAAATATAGTGATATATTCTGTCTCTCTTTATTTTTTTGTTGTCGCTATGGCTTGTTCTATGTCTTCTTTGCTTATTCGCATAAGCATATCGTTTGTCGGATTTTTTTCCTTGCTGATACGTTTTGCTTGATTTTGTATGGCTTTTTCAAACAAATTGCGTGCATAACGTCCGTTGCCGAAATTTTTGTTTTTGTGAGCGACAACATATTCCAGTTGCTTTTTGAGATAAAGCGTTGTTGTCGAATCCATAGTGTATTCGTTTTTTCTCATTTGCATTTGGAATATTTTAGTGAGGTCGTCTGCGGTATAGTCAGGGAAGTTGATATAGCGGTTGAATCGGGATTGAAGTCCCGGATTTGAGTTTATAAATCGTTGCATTTCATCGCTATATCCTGCTATAATAACGACTAATTTGTCGCGGTCGTCTTCCATGCGTTTCAGCAAAGTGGCGATGGCTTCTTGTCCATAATCGCTTTTGGCATCTTGGGGAACGAGTGCGTATGCTTCATCAATGAACAGCACTCCATTGAGAGCCGAATCAATAATAGCATTGGTTTTAATGGCCGTTTGTCCCACATATTCTGCCACTAATCCGGACCGGTCGGTTTCAACGGTATGTCCTTTTTTTAATATGCCGAGGTCTTTGTATATGCGAGCCACAATACGAGCCACTGTGGTTTTGCCCGTGCCGGGACTGCCTGTGAAAACAAGATGATAGGACATTTTGGGTACTTTCAACCCTTTTTTTTCTCTCATTTTCTGCACTTTTATAAAGTCTGCCAATTCATGTACCTCGCGTTTCACCTCTTCTAATCCGATTAGTTCATCAAGTTCGGTGTAAGGGTCGCTTTCTTCTATGTTGCTGCTCAAAGTGTCGGCAACATTTTCTGTCTGTTCTTCTTCGTTTTTTTCATCGGGCGAAGTGCCTATTTTATAAGTTAAAATCCCCATGATGACAAAAGCGGCTATAATCGCAATAATGATTGATGTTACTTGTTTGCTGGTAAATTTCATTTTGTAATTGTTAGGTTAATAAAAATATATAGTAGAAAAGGAACGCTATAGGCAACAATGTCAAATATATCAAATGTGCCGGGCAGCAATTGTAAGGCTTGCATGAGTTCAGAGACAATGCCTATTGATGGAATAATTGATGCTACAATAAGTTTTGTTTTAAGAGTATATTTATTCAATAGTGTATCAATGATTAAAATATAGGCACTTGCCCAAAGGGCATCGGGCAGGCAAAATATTGCCCACTGGGGGAGCGAAAGATTTATTGCTTGTCGCCATTGGTTGAGGTGTTCTTCCCAGCCAATGAGTTTGATAGCACGAAATAGCACTATTTGGCTTGTGCGAAAGGTGAGATAAATTATGCCGCCTAACAATAATGCTCCCACGGACAAGCATAGTTGGGTTATATTTTTGGTTGATATGTTTTGGCGTAAAATTGTCAAAATCTGTTTTTGAGCAAAATTACAACTTTTTGATGTATTTAATTACAAAAATAAGAATAAAATTATATCTTTGCAAAAGAAAAAGACATCAATAAAATGAATGGAAAATTAATTATCTTTTCGGCTCCATCGGGTACAGGTAAGACAACTAT
>JAFZUH010000086.1 GCA_017618435.1 Bacteroidales bacterium
AACTTGTTCATAAATGTTGATAGCCTTGTTGTATTCTTTCATAGCCATATATGTAAAGGCTTGCCTTGTCTCCTTATAATAAAGAGTATAATCCTCTTGCCCCAACAAAGATAAAGACATCAGGCATAAAAGAATAAATATTATTAGTTTTTTTTTCGCTTTCATACGGGAAAGGCGAGATAATTATCTCGCCTTTTTATTGTTATAATATTATTTAATTTAAAATGTAGTATCTTCAAATAAAGAAATATCTGCAACTACAATATTATCTACTTTTGGTTTATCGCTTAATGTTCTCGTCTTTTCTACATCAACATATTTGGGGAGAGAAATGTCCCAACTTCCTTGCATTTTTGTATCTGTATAAGCACTATCACTACCATTTGTTTTTCTTCCCCCTATAATATTAGACATTTCCAATTTTTCATCTAATTTTTTGTCTTGAAATAAATCTATTTTTAATGATTTCATATTTATATTTTATAATAATTAAACAATGCAAAAGTAATCAAAAAAATAATACAAATTCTTTTTTGAAAAATTATTTAGTTTAATTTCCCAATTCCAATTGATTTTTTACCAAATTAAAATATTCTCCTTTAAGGTTGGTCAAATATTCGTGGGTTCCCTGTTCGGAAATTCTACCGTTATTGATAACAAGAATATTATCCGCATTTTTAACAGTACTTAAACGATGAGCAACAATGACAACCGTTTTGCCTTTAAAAAACTGTTGAAGATTATCCATGATAATGCGTTCATTGTTGGCATCCAAGGCATTTGTCGCTTCATCGAAGAAGATAAAATCGGGATTTTTGTAAACGGCTCGTGCTATCAAAATCCGTTGTTTCTGACCTTGGGATATTCCTTTTCCTTCTTGTCCGATTTTGGTTTGAAAGCCTAAAGGCAGAGATGAAACCATCTCTTGAATATTAGCAACTTCAGCGGCATGAAGCAATCGATGATTGTCGATAATATCCTCTCCGATAGCAATATTTTTGGCAATGGAATCCGAAAATATAAAGCCATCTTGCATAACGGCTCCGCAACGCTGCCTCCACCAATGCGGGTCTATATTTTGCAAGGCGGTTTGTCCCACCCTGATTTCTCCTTGTGTTGGAGGATAAAAACCTAACATCAGTTTGACTAAGGTTGTTTTACCACTTCCACTCATACCTACAATGGCTGTAATTTTGCCTTGTGGAATCTGCAAACAAATATCCTCTAAAACATTTTTGCCCAAAACATCATAACGGAAACTTACGTTTTGAAAACTTATACTATGATGTTCAGGCAAGGCATTTATCCTTGCTTCTGTGTGTTCGTCCTCATCTTCTTTGTTGTGAATTTCGCCTAAACGTTCCAAACTGATTTTGGCATCTTGGGCAGACTGAATAAATCCAATCATTTGATTTATAGGCGAATTTAACTGTCCAATAATATATTGCACAGCAGTCATCATACCTAAAGTCATATCACCCTTGATGACTGCTGCCGCTGATAAAAAAGAAATCAAAATATTTTTGGTCTCATTGATAAAAAAAGCACCTGTTTGCTGGTATTGGCTCAAGGCCAATCCTTTTACACTTACTTTGAATAAATTTGCTTGAATATTTTCCCATTCCCAACGTTTTTGTTTTTCACAATTGTTGAGTTTAATCTCCTGCATACCCGTTATCATTTGATATAGATTGCTTTGCTCGGCAGATGCTTGTGCAAAACGTTTATAGTCCAATTCTTTTCGTTTTTTCAAGAATAAACTTATCCACAAAACATAAATGATGCTGGCAATTAAAAATACGAAAAACAATTTCCAATTATATGCAGCCAAAACCACACTGAAAACTATCAGATTAACAAAAGAAAACAATGTATTTAATGTGGAGGAGGTCAAAAACGACTCAATACGGCTATGGTCGCCAATGCGTTGCATAAGGTCGCCTATCATTTTCGTATCAAAAAATCCTATGGGCAATTTCATCAATTTCAACAAAAAATCGGAAATAATAGATATATTGATTCTGGTACTGATATGTAACAATATCCACGAACGGATAAATTCTACTGAAGTTTGTGCCACATAAAGTGTCAGTTGGGCTATTAAAATCAAAGTGATGAAACTCAAATTATCATTACCGATACCATAATCAACGATGGTTTGAGTCAAAAACGGAAAAATCAGTTGCAGGATAGTTCCCAACAACATACCCAAGAAAAGTTGGACTATCAGTTTTTTGTAGGGTTTAAGATATTGCAATACAAAACGGAGACGCGTTTTGTCCGTTTTTTCACCTTCGGCAACATAAAAATCGGGGGTGGGTTCCAACAACATGGCAATCCCTTCTTTTTCCATGCCGTTTTGTATGCTCAACCAATTTTGAAGAAATTCAGAAATACGGTATTTGATTTTTCCTGCCGCGGGATCTGCCACATAAACCCAACCGTCTGCCGTTCCATTTTTCCGCTTGTTTAAGCGAATATCATATACTACAACAAAATGATTTTGTTTCCAATGTACAATGCATGGCAATGGGGCTTCGCATAGTTGGGAAAAAGAAATTTTTACCCCTAAAGAACGGAAGCCTATGCTTTCTGCTGCTTTTCCTATGCCCAACAGACTTACGCCATCACGTCCGATGAAACTTTTTTGTCGTAAGGTGTCTAATGAATAATGTTTGCCATAATGCTTGGCTATCATTCGCAGACAAGTAGGACCGCAATCCATTGCATCTAATTGTTTATAAAAAGGAAATTCTTTTTTCACGCTAACGGCTAACTATTCTGTATTGATTATAATTTACTATCGCTGAAAAACATAACGAATGGGATTGAGAAATTTGTCCAATAATCGTAAATCTTTGGTGATAACTTCAGCGGTACCTGTCATTTCCTGACTAAAAACCAAATCTTTGTGATATGTTGTTTGCAATTTATCAGGAAATTCAACCTCTAACATATAAGCCTGATTCCCATCTGTTAATTGTACCGGAACCAAAGAAATATGCTGAATATTGACTTTTACCATACCATATTCCATATAAGGAAAATTATCTAATTTGACATTCACGGTTTGTCCTACTTCCACTTTGCCTGCTCCTTGAGGAGGAAGCAATATCTTTCCAATAATATGACTTTGCTCTTGTGGAACAACCGTTACTAATATTTCGCCTGCTGAAACATTCTGATTTCTTTGCCAATATTTGGTAAAGGTGGCAATACCATTGCATGGAGCATACAACAGATAAGCCTTTTCCCAATCTGCCAATTGGGCTTGCAATTGGTCTTTGGCTCCATTCAATGCCAACGAAAGAGTGTTTTCCTCGTCTATACATGCTTGTTCCAAATCAAAAATATCCTGTTCCAATTGCAAAATACTCATTTCTTCACTATGGAACCCTAATTTGGTATTATCGTAATTTTGTTGCTGTTGCAAATATTTGCTTCGGGCGGTTTCATATTCCAATTTGGAAATCAAGTCTTGTGCATACAAAGAGGAATCCATGTAAAATACCTCCCGCGAAATGTCCAATTGTTGCTCTTGTACCGCTAATTGTTTTCGTACATTTTGCAACATATTCTTTTGGGTACGTATCTGTTTTTCCAATACTTTTATTTTTCTGCGATGATAGTCCATCCGTAAAAAATAGGCATAATCTTCTTTGGCTTTCAGATAGGCAAAATAATACGATTGAATCTCCCCCAATTGCAGGGAGGTGTTTCGCTCGGCTGAATCCACGTTGTTTTTCAGCCAAAGTACGTCTTGCCATTGGGCGGCATTTTCCATTACAGCCAATAAATCACCGGCTTGGACAGATTGTTTTTCTTTTACAAAAATTGTATCAATCCGTCCCGTTGTCCGTGCCATAACACCAGCCGGCAAGTGGGCGGTAGTTACGGTAATAGGGGCTTGTAATACATCCGGATATTTGATAAAATAACTTCCGATAAACAACAACGCCACTACAACAAATATCACCGTGATACCCGCTCTAATTATCCAACGTGGAGGACGACCCAATATCTCTTGAACTGGTTCGGAGTGGTCAGAAAAAATAATATCGTCTATTGGCAACATTAATATGTATTTACATTCTTTTAATTTGTTTTATTGAGAATATATCATTTTTATAAATTTATATCCCCTTATATAAAAAAAGAAAATTTTATATGTTATTGTAAATTCATAATATATTTAAACAAATAGTCATATTTTGGTAAAAATTCTTCAGGTGACATGGATCCACGATAAATTTCATTATTTATATCTTGTATTGTTGGTGAGACTTCAATTTCTGGTATACAATGAAATACATCTTGCCATTTTTTTGAAGTACTAATATCTAATGCTGGTTCAAAACTAAACGTATAATGGGAATGTTTTAATTGAAATCCCCAAGGATTTAAACCGAACCCTGCTATCTGCCCTGAACTGACTCCAATAGATATCATTTGAGGAATTTGCCATGCGACCGAAGTGAAAGAATGTGCTGCGGAAGCCGTATTATATCCCTGTAGAACATATATCTTCCCATCATATTCCAATGAATTTGTATCAGGAAAAATAGTATCATTTTCATGACTAATCCACATAATTTTGTTATCTAAAAATGTTATAGTATCTTTGCGAAAAGTGTTGGTCATTTCTATGGGAAATTCTGCTGATAAATATGCCATTACATCGTTATTGCCATTCAAAGCAATATTAATTTCAAAACAAATTGGGTGTTTTATAATAGCAGCAAGAATATTCATCCAATATTCATCACCTCCTCCTAAGTTATTTCTAACATCTATCACCACTTTTTCTATTTCTTTATTTCTGCCTATTTTTTTTATGGAATCCAATAGGTTATAATTTTCTTGCCCGAACATTTGCTCAATATAGATATATAGAACTTTTTCCTCTGGCAAATAAGAAACAAATTGAGAAGCCCAAGAAATATAACTATTTAAATATTCCTCAAAATTATTCCGAATTTCTTTATTGGAAACATGTTGTATTTTGACACCATAATGATTGGGAACAAATTCATAAACAACACCATCTTCATTCTCCACTTTTAACACATTATTGAAATCCACCAGCAATTGATCTGTAAAATATTTTTCTCTTTTTACATCCCATAATAAATGATACGCAGGTAATTCATTAAACATTTTTTGTCTTACATATTTGTCAACAGGTTGTCGATTGCATGCAATAATTCGAGCATTTCGCAAACAAATAGAATCTTGAGTTTGATTGTTCTTAAATTCAAAATATGCTGAACTATAGTACTGACCATCTATATATTTAGCATTAATTGCTCGCAATAAATTTATTTGATTTCTTTTTCGAAAACGATTGGGAGTACCGAAAATATCCATTCCATGAGCTATTGCGGAAATTCCTGTTGAATCATAAAAACTTTGACCAGGAGCATATCGAGGATTAGGTACACTATAAAAACAATTTCTTCTACTGGCATGCATATCTAACATTTTATCTACACTACCATCCATAAATTGAATAAAATCCCAATATGTTTTTAACGCGGCAATTTTATTTCTTCGCTCAAACAAAATTGCCATTATATCATAACCTGTTTTCTGTCTAATCTCCAATTGAGGACAATACGTTTGTATTATATGCAGGAATTGATCATAATCCTCATACATCTGTTGCTTGGAAACTTTAAATGGCGGTTTGGGAATTTTTTGTGCAGATGTAGAAAAAACTATAATTATCAATACTAAATGTAAAAATACTTTTTTCATTTGATTTGGTTTTGATAATTAATAATTTCAGTTAAATAACGTTCAATATAACCATTATCTTTTGCACAAGGTTCTACTGGTGCATTTTCAAACTCTTCTAAAATACGTTGATGAGGACAGCCTCCAAAACAAATCGGCAAATAAAAACATTGTTTACAATCTTTATGACTTAAAGGGTCTGCCCCATATAAATAACGAAGTAAGCGAGGATAATTATCAATTATAATTTCTCCCTTTTCATTTAAATGACCTATTTTTGTGGATTTGTTTCCTATATTTTCCCAACATTTATAAACACTACCGTCAGGACCAAATGCCCATGAATTTTCATTTCTAACAGCACATTCACTGAAAGCATTTCCTGGATAAAGAAAATCTTTATTCCCTGTCTTATGAAATAAATCTATAGAAAACTCCATTTTTTCTGCAGTATCGCAAAACATACATGCTTGAGATTGTTTTGTTGTATTACAAATATTCTTCAAAAATGCAGGATACGGTAATATATTATAATTATTAGGATATCTTTTAATAAAAAATGATGCTATATCTAAAAATTTATTTTTTATATTTTTTTCTATATTTACACGAATATTTAGTCTTATATCTTTTTGTTTTTCTGCGAAATAGTCTAAATTATTTAAAAATACATTAAAACAATTTTTATTGTCTTTCATATTTTTTACTTGATTATAATCATCAAACAAACCATCTACAGTAAGTTGAATACTATCAATTTGTAGATTATTCAAATTATCTGTAACTTCTTTTGTCAAATAATAACCATTTGTGATAATACAGAAATCTTTGCTCGTTCTACTAGACAAACGAATTTTATTTGTAATTTTTGTGATCTGTTGTAATGCTAATAATGGTTCTCCCCCAAACCAAGTCAAATTTAGTCGCTTACAATTTCTAATATTATTTATATATGTTACTATTTTTTCTATCACACCGTCTGACATATATTCTTTCTCTGGTTGTTCAAAACAATAATAACAATGAAAATTACAATCCATTGTCGGGGCAATAGTTATATTATATACATTTGAAATCTTTCGCCTCCCCCAAGTGATAGCCTGATATTGTAAAAAATCATCTTGTAAATTTTCTATAACAATCCGAGCTTTTCTTAAATCTAAAATGATTTCATCGCTTTCTCCTAATTCTTGTATTGTAAAATTTTTATTTTTTAAAGTATAAAGTTTTACATATAATTTATCATCTACTTTTACAAGACTATTAGTATAAGAATTATAAATATATTTTTCTGATGCTACCTCAAAAAAGGTTGTATAAATTGATAATTTCATAAAATATTATATAAAAATATAGAGGGTAAGATTTATACCCTCTATATTGAATAAATTAATCTTCTGTAGTAAAATTTTCAAATGTCCCAACTACCGAAGTACTCTCAGAAATAGAAACTGGTCTTTTTACTCCTTTTGCATCAGATGGCAAACCACTACATGTTGATAAATCACTATTATTAATACAAAAACGCATAAAAGTATCACAAGTATAATACTTATGAGTACAATTTTTTATAATAGTAAAAAAATCTCCTTTTACATTTCCACAAATGGGACCTCTACTACTACAATTTGTGTAAGATTTTCCGCCCACACATTGATTCATTTCTTCTTGGCTTAATCGCCCTTCTTCAATAAATTTTATTTTGCTCATATGAAATATATATTTTTCTGCAAAAGTAAAAAAAAAAAGCAATACAAATGCTTTTTTATATGATTTTTTTCAAAAAAAATTATAAATTCTAAATTGAACTTTTGGTTATCGGGCAGAAGCGGTATTTGCTGTCTTTTGTATGATTTGTTTTCCCTGCTTAATTTAATTTTGAAAATTCGCTATTGCTTTTCTAAAAAATTGTATCTTTGCAAAATAGGAAATATCCTGTTTTTTACAAATTCAGACAAAGACAGACATGAAACAATATATAGATTTACTGAATCATATCCTTGCCAACGGCTCCTACAAGTCCGACCGTACCGGTACGGGTAC
>JAFZUH010000087.1 GCA_017618435.1 Bacteroidales bacterium
ACCATTGATATTATCAAAAAATCCGGATTAAGAGGTCGTGGCGGTGGTGGTTTCCCTACAGGTTTGAAATGGGAAATTGCCAGCAAAAACCATGCTGACCAAAAATATATAATTTGTAATGCAGACGAAGGCGACCCAGGTGCTTTCATGGATAGATCCATACTTGAAGGTGACCCACACAGCATTATTGAAGCCATGACAATAGGCGGTTTCTGTATTGGTGCAACCAAAGGTTTGGTTTACATTCGTGCAGAATATCCTTTGGCTATACAACGTTTGCAAATTGCTATTGAACAAGCAAGAGAATATGGTTTGTTAGGCAAAGACGTTTTGGGTTCAGGTTTTGATTTTGACCTTGAATTGCGTTATGGTGCAGGTGCATTTGTTTGCGGTGAAGAAACAGCGTTGATTCACTCTATGGAAGGGCAACGTGGCGAACCTACATTCAAACCACCATTCCCTGCTCAAGAAGGTTATTTAAAGAAACCGTCTAATGTAAACAATGTTGAAACATTCGCCAATATACCTGTAATTATAAATAAAGGTTGGGAATGGTTCTCTTCTATTGGAACAGAAAAATCAAAAGGAACAAAAGTATTTGCTTTGGCAGGTCAAATCAACAATGTCGGTTTGATAGAAGTTCCTATGGGTATCACTTTGAGAGAAGTTATTTTCGAAATCGGTGGCGGTATCAAAAATGGCAAAAAATTCAAAGCAGTACAAACAGGTGGTCCTTCGGGCGGCTGCTTGACAGAAGAATTCTTGGATACTCCTATAGACTATGACAACTTGATAGCCGCTGGCTCTATGATGGGTTCTGGTGGTATGATTGTTATGGACGAAACAAGTTGTATGCCAGCCGTTGCAAGATTCTATTTGGACTTTACTTGCGAAGAATCTTGCGGAAAATGCAGTCCTTGCCGTGTAGGTAACAAACGTCTTTGTGAACTTTTGGACAAAATAACATCAGGCAAAGGTACTATGGAAGACCTTGAAAACATCAAGAATTTGAGCCAAGTAATTAAAGATACTGCACTTTGCGGTTTGGGACAAACATCTCCAAATCCAGTATTAAGTACAATATCTCACTTCTGGGACGAATATGTAGCACACGTTGTTGATAAAAAATGTCCTGCTGGACAATGTAAGGCATTGAAACAATATGTTATAGACCCTGAAAAATGTAAAGGTTGTACCGCTTGTGCCCGCAATTGCCCTGTTGGTGCTATCAAGGGAACTGTTAAAAATCCGCATGAAATCAATCAAGAACTTTGTATCAAATGTGGAACTTGTCAAGCAAAATGTAAATTTGGTGCAATTAGTGTTCAATAAAAAATGGGAGAAACAAATATGGATATGATAAAAATAACTATAGATAATAAAGTAGTAGAAGTTGCAAAAGGAACAACAATCCTTAAAGCAGCAAAAGATAACAACATAAATATTCCAACCTTGTGCTATTTCGAATTGGCAGGTATGGATATTGTAAATAAACCAGGTAGTTGCCGTATTTGCGTTGTAGAAGTAGAAGGACGCAGAAATTTGGCTCCGGCATGTATCACAGAATGTACTCCAGATATGGTAATAAAAACCAATACAACAAGAGTATTGAACGCTCGTCGTACCGTATTGGAATTATTACTGTCAGACCACCCTTCTGACTGTTTGGTATGTCCAAAAAGCGGAGATTGCGAATTGCAAAATTTGGCCATCCGTTTTGGCATTCGTGAAATAAATTATGTTGGCGAACAATCTACCTATAAACAAGATGATTCTCCATCTATTCACCGCGATATGAATAAATGTATTATGTGTCGTAGATGTGAAATGATGTGCAATGAATTCCAAACTGTAGGTGCTTTGTCTGCTATCAATCGTGGTTTCAACGCTGTTGTAAGCCCTGCATTTGAAGAAGATTTGACACTTACATCTTGCACATTCTGCGGTCAATGTGTTGCAGTTTGTCCTGTAGGTGCTTTGTCAGAAATCAATCATACAGGCAAAGTCCTCAGAGCATTGAACGACCCAACCAAAACCGTTGTTGTTCAAACCGCTCCTGCTGTTCGTGTCGCTATTGGTGAAGAATTCGGTATGGAACCCGGAACTATCGCAACAGGTCAAATGGCAACGGCTCTCCGTAAATTGGGATTTGATTATGTTTTTGATACCGATTGGAGTTCTGACCTTACTATTATGGAAGAAGGTACAGAACTTTTGAATCGTCTCAAAAAATTCTTAGCCGGTGACAAAGATGTAAAAATACCTTTGATGACCTCATGCTGTCCTGCTTGGGTTAATTTCTTTGAACACAATTTCCCTGATATGTTAGATATTCCATCTACAGCAAAATCACCTCAACAAATGTTCGGTGCTATGGCTAAATCATATTTTGCTGAAAAGAAAAATATCAAACGTGAAGACATGGTTGTTGTTTCTGTTATGCCTTGTTTGGCAAAGAAATACGAATGTTCCCGTGATGAATTTAAAGTAAATGGTAATCCTGATGTTGATTATTCCATTACCACACGTGAATTGGCAAGTCTTATCAAATTGGCTAATATTGATTTCGCTGCCCTTCCCGAAAGTAAATTTGACGATCCTCTTGGTGAATCAACAGGTGCCGCTGTTATTTTCGGAACAACAGGTGGTGTTATTGAAGCCGCTGTTCGTACCGCATACGAAGTACATACCGGCAAAAAATGCCCGAAAATTGACTTTGAAGAATTGCGTGGCTTAGAAGGTATTCGTTCTGCAACCATAGATTTCGACGGACTACCTATCAATATAGGTATTGCCCATGGTTTGAAAAATGCCCGTAAATTATTAGAAGAAATACGTGAAGGCAAGAGCAAATTCCATGCTATTGAAATTATGGCATGTCCTGGCGGTTGTATTGATGGCGGTGGACAACCAAGACACCATGGCAATAGTGAAATTATCAAAGCACGTTGGAAAGCAATTTATGAAGCAGACAAAAATCTTCCTATTCGTAAATCTCACGAAAATCCATCTATTATACAATTGTATAAAGAATATTTGGGAGAACCTTGCGGAGAAAAATCACATCATCTATTGCATACCCATTACTTCAACAAACACAATGTTTTTGAAGTTGATTTAAACAAAAAATAATTAATCGAAAAATATAGGAGAATATATAATGGCAAAAGTAAAAATAAAACTAAGACAAGAGCACATTGATATTATTAAATCAATATGTAAAAAGTTCGATTATAAACCCGGTGAACTTATCAATGTACTCCACCAAGTACAAGGAGAAATAGGTTATCTTCCTGCTGAAGTTCAAGAACTTATTGCTGAAGAATTGAAAATACCAGTATCAAAGGTATTTGGAGTTGTTTCATTTTATTCATTTTTCACAATGCAACCCAAAGGGAAACATCCAATTTCCGTTTGTATGGGAACCGCTTGCTATGTTAGAGGTGCAGAATCAATTCTTGATGAATTCCAACGTGTATTAAAAATTGGCGTTGGCGAAACTACACCCGATGGCAAATTCTCTTTAACAAGTTTACGTTGCATCGGTGCATGCGGACTTGCTCCTGTTGCTATGATTGGCGATAAGGTATATGGAAGACTTTGTCCTGATGATGTGAAAAAAATCATAGCAGAATACAACGATTAATTCGATTTGTGTTGATAAATTAAATCAAAAAGGAAGAATTTCGATTCTTCCTTTTTTTGTGTCATTTTGTCATTATATGTATTTTTTTGCAAAAACAAACTGCCAAAGTGTCATAATTTTATAATTGGAACAACATTTGATAGAATTTATTCCAAAGGAGATAAAAATTATGAATATAGAAAAATTAACAATCAAAACACAAGCAGTTATTGAAGGGGCTCAACAAATCGCTTCAACCAATCATCATCAATTTATTGAAAATATTCATCTGCTAAAAGCAATGTTGGAAGATGATAATGACAGTATTCCATTTTTATTGAAAAAATGTGGAGTAAATCCACAAACAATAAAAGAAGTAGTAAACAAACAAATACAAAGTTTGCCAACGGTTTCAGGAAATGGAAACATTTACATCTCTCAAACTTGTTCTTCAACCATTGAAAAGGCATTTGATTTATTGAATACTTTTTCCGATGAATATGTTTCGGTTGAATTGTTGCTGTTAGCCATTTTAAAATCCAAAGACGTAAGTTCAACTATACTCAAAGACGGAGGTTTGACTGAATCAGATTTGACAAAGGCTATCAAAGAGATGCGAAAAGGAAGCACTGCCAATAGCCCTCATGTAGAGGCATCGTACAATGCCTTAAACAAATATGCAAAAAATCTAAACGACCTTGCACAAAAAGGCAAACTTGACCCTGTTATCGGTCGAGATGAAGAAATAAGACGTGTTTTGCAAATTCTATCGCGTAGAACCAAAAACAATCCTATATTGATAGGTTCTCCCGGGGTTGGTAAAACGGCCATTGCAGAAGGTTTGGCTCATCGAATTGTTTCGGGTGATGTGCCGGAAAATCTAAAATCCAAACAAATATTTTCTTTGGATATGGGTGCTTTGGTGGC
>JAFZUH010000088.1 GCA_017618435.1 Bacteroidales bacterium
TAGGACATTTTTTTTCGCAAGGTTTTTTGTCTTCTTTGCAGCAAGGTTTTTGTTCTTTGCAGCAAGGTTTAGGACCATTTTCGCCGTCTTTGAAACAAGGTTTTGGACCATGGTGTCCGCATTTCATCGCTTCATCAAGCATTGCTTTTTGTTCGTCTAAAGTTTTGTTGTCAAAATCAGCCCAAGCGGTTTCTTGTTCTTCCATTTTTGCTTGCATTTCAGCAAGATGTGCTTTCATTTCTGCTCTTTTGGCATCAATTTTTGTTTTTGCTGTGCTGATAAGTTCTTTTTTGGCGGTTTCGTCCAAATTTGCCCAATCTTCCCATTTTTGTCTGAATGCTTCACATTCGGCTTTTTCTTCTTCTGTCATTTGACATTTGGGACCTTTGTCTTTTGGACAATTCATTTCTTGAGTTTCTTCTGTAGCTTCAGCCTCCGGAGCGTTGTTGCAACATGATGCGAATACAAAACACAATGCACCTGCAAACATTAATATCTTTTTCATGGTATGTTAAATAAATTTATGAATAAATAATTTTAATTGTTAGAATAACGCAAATTTGGGCTATTTATTGTATTGTGAACATATATTTTTCCCAAACACATAGTTTACCGGCAGTTTATTCATAAAAACGCCAGCAAGCCCCGACCGAAAATCCCAAATCTTTGCTCGGATAATGGGGTGATTGGTAATAGGTTTTGCCAAAAGCACCTGCCCAAAAGTGGGTCAGTTTGGCTTGGAGAACAAAACGGTTGATTTTGGCTTTCAAGAAAAAGTCCAAATAACCGTAATTGCCGATTTTAACATCGGATTGAAGGTAAAATTGCTGCAAGGCGGGATTGTAGGCATTGGCGTAATAACTTGTATTGTACAAAAAGTCAAATCCGGGTTGCAGATACAAGGCTTTTTTGAACAGGTAAAAACCATAATAAACCGATTGTCTCAATGCGACTACAGGCAATTGAATGTCTTTGTTGTCGCAATATTGCAGATAAAAATTGCTATGCCAGCCGAATCCTTTGATGTCCAAAGGTATGTATGCGGCAAGTTGATAAATGTTTGTAACCTTGTTTGTTTGTGCGGGCTTTATATTTTCGTCAAATATAACCAAATGATTGTGAAGATAATAGTTGGCAGATACCTCATATTTGTCAAACAACCATTTGAGTTGTGCCGCTATGGTCTGTTGTTTTTTCAATTTATAGTCCCAATGGTAATTGTTGGAGACATAATGTGTGAAAATGTAATCGGGAGCATAGTTCCAAAAATTGATTTTAGCATCTATAGCGTGGAAATGACGGTCGGTTTTGTTCATATTTATTCTTACCAAGCCTTCTGCGGTTATATCTCCGGCATTGTATCCGTTGAGGGTTGTTTGTACTTTCCCCTTTATTTCCAAGCGATTGAACAGTTTGACGTACACCATGCCCCAAGGAGTGAATTGATTGTCGGAATATTTCCCCATCGCATCCCTCACTTGGTTGAAAGTGTGTGAAATACCTGCACTGATATGTAAAATGTAGGGTTTGTCAGGCAATGAATCTTCGGGCATAAAATTAGCCCATGCAATATTGTTCCGCAGTTGTTTCACCCTGATTCTGTCAAGTGTGGAATCTGTTCTGAAAACAAATAAGGAATAGTAGTTGGAATCCAAATGATAGTCGTTGTATTGGTATTTGTTGGCGACAAAATCAATATCGTGAACGATGTAGCCGAGATTTATCCGTTTTTTGCCTTCTTTTTCTGCTGGCGACAAAGACACATAGTGTCTGAAAAATATTTGATGGTATCTGTTGTCGTTTTGTGCTTGCAGGAGTTTCACTTCCACCGACCTCGGGTTGCTTGTCGAAGAGTTCCAAAGGCTGTCGGCGGCAATGCCTCCGTTTTCGTCCACTTTTATCATACTGAAAGCATAATAAATTTTAAAGCCGTATCTTCGGTTGGGCATCAGGTAGTGCAAGCCTGCCCCCACATTCACGTCTCTTGTGCCTTGTCGCACATAACGCCCGTCTGCAAGAATGGTTTCCAAGCCGAGGTTGAAATGCAGGTCATCTCTTATCTGTTGGGCGTGTTCTGCCGAAAAATGATGTTCTTTGCCGGATAAAAAATCGTAGGCGACTTTGGAATAGACCGTTTCCAAATGGTACATTTTCCATGTGGAGATTGTTCTGATGTAGTTTTGGAAATAGTTGGGTTTGAAACAAAACCCGTGGCGTTTTTCAAAAGAATAGTTCAGGCTATGCTGGGCTTGTCCGAATTGTCCCAAGCCTGCATATAAGTTTTTGGAAAACAAACTTATATCATCATTGTAAGCCCCGAATACAGAGGTGTCTATCGGTTGCCATACGGCATAGTCGGGCATATCGGGGTTGAGAAAGTAAAATGCGGTGGGGGCATAATTCAATCCGTCACGTTTTTCCATTTGCGTGGCATTGGTGTCTTTGTCTTGCTCTTGGGTGCTTTGGGCAAAGGCAAGGCAAGGGGTGAGCCAACAAAATAGCCAAATGAAAAAACGTTTTTTTACTTTCATTGCTGACATTTTGTCTTTAAAATCGGGTTAAAACAGTTTCTATCAGTTTTTCCATAGACGGGTGATAGTCTTTGGCAAATGTTTTCTGCATACGGTTGGCAATTACCACACAAATGGTCAAAGCGTTGTGCCCCATTATTTTTGACAGGGCATATAAGGCCGATGTTTCCATTTCCATATTGGTGAAATGCAGGTCTTCACAAACAACATCTGTCAATTTGGGACAGAAATCTTCAAAAGCCAACTCTTGTCTTAATACTCTGCATTGCGGAGCATAAAACCCCGAGGCTGTCAAAGTTATTCCTTTTCTCATATCAAAAGCCAGTTTGTTCATCATTGTATCGGAACATTTGACGGAATAGGGTTCGGCAAAAGAGGGTTTCCATTGGGTTGCTTTAACAAAAGCCGATTCTATTTCGGCATTGCGTATGTTTTTGTCGTGGCGGTAAAAATGCAACAGCCCGTCCATACCCAAGCAATATTGGGAGGCGACAAAAGAGTTTGTTTCCATATCGGGCAACAACCCGCCGCAGGTTCCCAACCGCACGATATTCAAAGCAGTGTGTTGTGGTTTGACGGTTCGGTGTTGCAAATCGATATTGACAAGGGCATCCAATTCATTGAGGACAATGTCTATATTGTCTGTTCCCATACCCGTTGAAATAACGCTGATACGTTTGTTTTGAAAAGTACCGGTGTGGGTAACTATTTCCCGATTTTGTTTTTTGACTTCAATATGGTCAAAAAATGCGGATACGGTGGCAACACGTCCGGGGTCGCCAACCAAAATGATATTGCCAGCCAATTCTTCGGGTAAAAGATTGAGGTGATAAACACGTCCTTCTGCCGTCAAGGGCATTTCTGAAGATTGAATTGCCATAACTAATCCATTATTTTTAAATGTTTACTATACAAATAAACAAACAGGGCAGATATGACAAATCCGCCGAAACTGAAAGATTTGACACTGATAAATATCATCGGCAAAGCCAGCACCAAAATTTGGGATACAATGTAAAAATGGAAACCCAATTTTTTGAGTTTGAGCATATAAACTGCCCCGACAATAGCCAATACAGCCACCAAGACCAACAAAAGATAATAAATTCTCGGTGTGTTGATTATCAAATTGACGGCTTCTTCAAAAATGTTTTCATTCCCATTGATTTCAAGCATTTTTTCCGACATGGTTTCACTAAAGGTTTCCAACATAGCAGGCAGTTTGTTGTACAAAACATAATACATCATGCCGCTTAGTATGGAAAAACCGTTGTTGATGATGGTTAAAATACAAAGAACAAGCAACATTGACGGGCGTTGTTGTTTGTCCTGCCCGATTTTATCTATTTCTATATTTTCCATATTGTTGTTTTTTTTACAAAAATTGGTAATAATGCAAAGGTATAAAAAAAAACAATATCCCAAATGTAGACGAATTGGTATTTTGATTATACAAAAAACTAAAAAAAAAATTGAATTGGAATGTATAAAAGTGTTATTTTTGCAAAATATGATTCTGTAAATGTAATAATTTTTTAAATATTTAATAATCAAACTTATTTTACAATGAAAAAAATAATATTTATTTTAACGTTTTGTGTTGCAGGATTCTTTTCTGCAAAAGCACAAAGTAGTGCGGATTCCGCCTCTGCAAGAGATTTGGTTTATCAGCCGCTAAACACATCAACATTGCCTGTGTCTGTAACAGATACCTTGTTGAATACAGACAAAATCTTAAAAGATGTACGCCAAGGGCGTTATGCCAAAGGCTATTCTTTTACTTCCACTAAAGAGAGTACATGGATTATTTCAATGCTTTCGGGCGGTTGGGATTGCTATTTGTATTTGTTGGATGCCAATTTTGAGATAATTGATTACAACGATGACTATAATGGCAGTTCTTACGGCAGCCGTATTGTAGCGGCACTGCCTGCAGGTACCTATTATGTAATAGCCACATCGTTTAGTAGCGGTGTATATGGTCCGGATAGGAGTTATACGCTTGTCTTGAATGCTGTTAATACGAAAAAGATAAGAGAACTTACCTACACTCCACAAACATTCTCAATGTTTACCGATTCTGTTACCTATGCCGATGCTATTGTATATGATTCGGTAGGTTTGGACCAATGGGGCGACCCTATCCTGATAGAAATGAATAGAGTGAAAGCATATACCATGCAGATACCGGCAGGAAACTATAGGTTTTATGATACCAATTATAATATAAGTATGTATATTCTTGACAATGAATACAATTTTATCGGCTATAGCGAAGAAGGTATTCAGATAGATGAAGCAGGCACATATCGTATACTTGTAGCATCTTGGAGCAATTTTGATGCGGATACAACATTGACGGATGTCTTTACTTTTAATGCAGAAACACTTAATGCCGTAACTTACAAGACATTGACATATACTCCGATAAACACCGGAGAATTTATTGTGGATTCCCTAACGGCAAACGAACCTGTTCTTTTCCCAAGTGAGTATAATTTGTCCTACGCCAAAGGTTACTCATTCACAACTTCCGATACGGCAAACTATATTGAGATAATCGTGAATGATTCTGCACACTCTGTTTATGTGGATTATACGTTGTTGGACAACAATAAAAATGTTATTAAAGAATATCCATATTTGGTAAAAGCAACTCCATCAACAACCTATTATTTTGTTGTTTACGGTGACGATCCGTTAGATCAAGGTTTTTACAATTTTATTATAAATGAAAAGGCTCACTTGAATACCTATTTTATAGATGCCATAAATGGAAATGATAACAATAACGGTCTTTCTGTAGATTCTGCTTTGCGTACCCTTGATGCTGCCGTGTACATGTCAAATGGTGTGGGTACTTATTATCTGACAGAAAATTATGTGTTTACCGATTATGTTGAAGTTTTTTTCGCTGAAATATATCCATACGGTAAAAACATTCATTTAAGTGAAGCAATAAGCAACAGTAATTATGATTATGTAATAGGGGTTGGTGGTGACCTTACATTCGGTAAAAAAGGAGATACCAATTATTTTATTTTGGATACTGCACTAAGCACTCCTAATTATGAGACTTTTATTGCATATGGAAGATATTTTCTCAATGATGATGTGAATATTGAGATAAACAATGTTATAATGAATAATTTTGAAACCCGTAATTTTGTAGAAGGAACCAATGTAACCGTCAACAATTGCAAATTTACCGACAATTATATTTATGCAGGTCAGTATATGCCGGTTATGTTTTATGCCACTGACAGTCTGAAATTCAGCAATACGCTTTTCTCACAAAATACGTTTGAGGGAATGTTGTTCACTCTTGACAACCAAATGTATAGACCAATGCCTACCGTTAAGAAAACTTTCTTCGAAATGGAAAATACCGATATATTGAGCAATTACGTTGGTATGCCTATAATATTCTATGAAAACTCAAATGTCAAATTCAAAAGCGGAAACATCAGAAACAATAGCATAGCAATGAGCAACGGTGGTTATGGTTTCTATGAGATTATATCACTGTTTGATATTAATCCGACAAGTGCTGCCGGTGTTTGGATGATGGGTGGCAACATTACTATGGGATCGGATTTCAAAATGGATAATAGCAATTATTTGTTCCTTGATTCATCGTCAGTGCTTACGATTACCGAAGATATAAGACAACCGGAGGCTGCAACAATATTCCCGTTCAGTTTTAACCGATATTCTCAAATGATGTCAATACCAAGACCAGATTATTATGACGGCAGACTTGTACTCGGCGGAACTGAAAGTCTTGTTGCTGCAAACTACAGCAGGTTTGCCATAGCACAACCATTAAATGAAATATGGTTGTTACATTCAGACGGACGTATCTATAAGAGCGGTTTAGGCATTGAAGATGAAATGGCAGGAAACAACGAAATCCGTATCTATCCTAACCCTGCAAAAGACCAAGTTACAATTGACGGTATCGAAAATACCGAAAACGTCCAACTCATCAATATGATGGGACAAGTGGTTAAACAATTTAACAATGTAAACGAATCTGTAACTGTCAATGTAAGCGAATTGCCTGCAGGTATGTATTTTGTACGTATGGGCAATACTGTTAAAAAATTGATGGTGGAATAATAAATTCCTGATTAAAACACAGAGAGTCACATGTTGTGGCTCTCTTTTTTTATACCAAGAGAAAAATATGAAAAATATTTTGATATGATTAGATGAGTATAATAAAAAAATATATATCTTTGCAAAGACAAACAAGAAGATACAAAAAAGGTCGGACAATACATACCATATCAATCGAATATCAATACAAGCAACTGATATTCAGTTGTTTGTAAACGGGGGGGGGTAAAAACCTCTTCTAAATATTTTCTTTTGCGCAAATATGCCTGAAAATAGGCGTATTTGCGTTTTTTTTGCAATGAAATGACAAATAAATAAAAAATAAACAAAATTAACCTAAAATGAAAAAGTACATTTTGATTTTTGCAGCCGTAACGATGATGTTGTCGGCAAATGCTCAAATTTGGAAAGAATTGGGTAATGCTGCCAAAAATGCGGCAAAAAACGCAGCTGTTCGTCAAACCGAACGTGTAACTGAAGGAGCAATAGACCGTGCCGTAGAAGGTGCTGAAAATGCAGCCGTAGATGCCACTACCAATGCCATCAACAACAGGGCGAATACTCCCAGAGTGGAAAAAGAAAAGACAAACGGTGAAAAAAAAGCCAAAAAGGAACAGGACTGGAAATGTCCTGCTTGTGGTGCCAAGGGTAATACAGGTAAATTCTGTGCCAATTGCGGTGCCGCCCAGCCTGCAGCCAAAACAGCAGAGGGGTGGACTTGCGAAGAGTGCGGAAAGGAAGGCAATACCGGTAAGTTCTGTGAAGACTGCGGTGCAAAGAAGCCCGGTAGCGAAGCCACTACGGCACCTGCTGCCAAGGCAACCCCAACACCGAAAGCAGAGACAAGTTATGCAAAGAGCGATTTTGTTCCCGGTGATGAAATTTTCTTTGATGACCCTGTAGAAAACGAAAAGGTAGGTGAATATCCTTCCCACTGGGATTTTGTTGGTGGAGAAGAATGTGAAATCATTACTTTGAATGGACAACAAGTGATAAAAGTTCAAGGCTGGCATACTGCTATCACCCCATTGATGAAAGAAGCCAATTATCTGCCTGAAGATTTTACCATAGAGTTTGACGTTTGGTCTAAAGACAAAAACGGTGAATCTAACAACAATTGGGTTGATGTAGTACTATTGGATGAGGAAGGGAATGAAGTTATCGTAACAGGGGTAAATCCTGATTATAACAGCGATGAAATAGACCACGATTATCGTGCAGATGTGGGTTGTTCTTATTCGACTCCGTCAGACGATAGGAGAGAGGCATCTGCCCCCGGCAAAAACCTGCTTCCTCTCATCAAACCGAATACTTGGTTGCACATTGCAGTATCTTTCAATAAGCGTGCCTACAAATATTATGTAAATGGCGTGCGTATGATAAACTTGCCCAATGTGAAACGTCCTACCCGAATGAATCTTCGTTCGGTTTCAAACGACGGTCCTTTCTATTTCAAAAATATCCGTATGGCCAAAGGTGCGGTGCCATTGTATGACCGTCTGGCTTCGGACGGAAAAATTGTAACCTATGCCATCACTTTTGAAACAGGTAAGGCAGACCTTAAACCTGAATCTATGGTGGAAATAAATCGTATAGCCAAATTGATGAAAGAAAATCCCAACCTTTCATTTGAAGTACAAGGCCATTGCGATGCAACAGGTAGCGATAAAATAAATGACCCACTTAGCCAAAAAAGAGCAGAAGCCATTGTTGCTGAATTGGTGAAAATGGATATTGCCAAAGCACGTTTGACCGCAGTGGGCAAAGGTTCTCATGAACCTATCGCATCTAATTCCACTGACGAAGGCAGAGCTAAAAACCGCAGAGTGGAATTTGTAAAGAAATAATATATTTGAAATTTAGAATTGTTAAAGAAAATGAAAAAGATATTGTTGATGATTGGTGCTTTGTTGGCTTTTGGCACAGCAGAAGTCAATGCTCAGAGTTTTTTGAACAAATTGCAACAGGCAATGGGAGGCAATGCAGGCAATGTGTCTGCTGAAGATGTGAACAACAAAGACGACGACCCCAATGCTGTTACTTCGGGAAAACAGGCTTTGCCGCCAAAACGTTCCAGCTCTTTCGGTTGGGACGGCGTGGTAACACCTTCTTCAGCCAAATTTCCCATCCCTTTGATGAACGAATTTCCGGCAGTACCTTCTGCTGCCGAACTTATCAATCCGGTGGAAGCCAATCAAATAAAATATTACAAGGCTATTAAGGCGGTTACACTTCGTGCGGAAGAATTGAATCAAAGCAATACTTGTGAAGACCAAGAAACATTGCTTTGGCGTAAGAACAGCAACAAGGCTTTGAAAGAAGCCTACGGCCTTACGGACGAAGAATTGGCTTTGATAGAAAAAGGCAATATGACGGAAGCCGAACAACAGCGTATTTCCGAAAAGATTGCCAAGGCTGCTTTGGGCGGATTGAACCCTGACGATTTGGAAAAACAGGCTGCCGATTTGGAGAATATGAGTGAAGACCAAATAATGGCAAGAACAACAGAGGCTACATGTGCCGTTTATGACAAAAATGCTGCAGGTATTCGCAAATATATGGGTGTAAGTGCCGAAGATATGAAAAAGGCAGCACGTGCCCAAGCCAAAAATACAAAAAATCCTGACCAGATGTGTCCGGAAATGAAAGCCCTATACAGCAAAGTGGAAGCCTATCAGAAAGTGGAGGCAGCCAAAAATCCATCTTTCAAAAACGAAGCCAAAGCCTTTGAACAAAAGATAAAAAAAGAAACTCAAGAGGCAGCGATGAACAGCATGAACATGGGCGGTTTGATGGGTGCAATGTCAAATATGCAACGAAACATGAGTCCTATTATGGAAATGCAACAAAAACTGACCAACTATGTACAGCAGGTGCAAAAACTGATGGAAATTCCCGATGCAGAAGCCGATGCAAAATTTGCTGCTTCGGAACGCAAAAAAGTATTGGAAATAAAGAAAAAGATTTATGAAACCAACAATGCATCCGTGTATAATCCGCTATATTTGGAAGCTTTGGAAATGATTATGACCTATCGTGAAAGAGCCGCAAAAGCATGGGTAAATACCATACAAAAACAATTCAACACCCTTAAAAACAATTTGCCTGAATTGATAAAATTGAATCGTCAGGCTATTGAAGACGGTATCATTCCCGAATGTGCATTGTGGAGAGAACCTTTCAATTTGGTGATAGATGCAGGTGATTTGTTGGCAGATGCTTATAGTGAATTTCCTTCCGATTATCCAAAGATGTACAAAGAAGAAGTTTATGGATATGTGGAACTGTTAAGTATAGGTGGTGTAGGCAACAGACATGCTGATGATAATGGTTATCATGGTCTTAGTCCGTGGTGGCCGGAGTTTTGTGTTTATAGCCCCGCTTATTTTGATGCTATTCTTGCAGGGGAATATTTCTTCGCAATGGACGAAAGCGGACAAGTGTATAAACACAAGGGTGGCGTTACAAAAGGCGGTGGCGGTGCTGCTATGGCCACGGGCAGTTGGGTACCTGTAAGTAACGAAGAGTTTAAAAAGTTGAACAGTCAGAAAAGCGAAGCCTCGCCTGCCAGCACAAGTTGGACTTCTCAAGACGGCAAAAGAACGGTGTATTACAATGCTGAAGGTGGCTTTATTCAATTGCCCGAAGGCGACCAAGTATTCCCCGTTTCATGGAAAAAAGACGGAAATGCTATCTTATGGATACATCTTGCAACCGAAGATACGGGAGATGGCAATTTCAAATATCAGATAGTTTTATGTACTTACAAACTTTAATACTATCAGTCATTCTTTCAGCGGCGACTCCTCCAAGAGTCGCCGCTTCTTGGTATGATACGTGGAAAGATTTCGACATAGACCCTCTGGTTGCAGAGGCCGTGGTGTGGCCTGAAATGGAACGCTATTCCCGTTTGCAAGATGTTTTGGAAACAGCCGCAAACTATGGCACTTATATCACTTTAGGAACAAATGGTTTTGACTTTTCTATAGGCAGATTTCAAATGAAGCCTTCTTTTGTTGAAAAAATGGAAAAGGCATGGATGAAAAACGGTTTGGCTCGTAAGTATGCTTTGTGGTTTGATACGGCAGACAATGCTACAGCCAGAAAAATACGGATTACACGACTGCAAAAAGAGGAATGGCAAGTAGTTTATGTAGGCGTATTTCTTCGTCTTCTATATCTCTCATACGGTTCTTACAACAAACAAGGGAAACCTATTCAGCAGGGCATAGAAACCTTGCCTATAAAAGAACAGATATATATAGCGGCAACTGCCTACAATCGCGGTTGTGTTTGGACAGACCCGGGTTGCGGAAATATGGAACAGATACACACCCGCGTTCATGAAAAACATTTTCATTACGCTCTATTGCCCACCAAACAAACTTCTTATTATTGCTATGCCGCTCTTGCATGGAAACACTACAAATCCATTGCCCGATAAAAGGAATGTTGGGTGTATATGAAAATCAAATAACTGCTATCCAACAAAGTGAATTTTTTAGACTCAGAGATTTTATTTGATACTCCTGCTAATATTTTTTATAACTTTGTTTGTTGAATCTATATTAAAGCTATATACTATATCAAAATTTTTGTTACCTTTGCACACAATTTTTAATAGTATTATAGTATTATCACAAATAGTAAGATAAAAATGAAAAAGAATTTAATAAAGGTTTTTTGTCTGCTTGGACTTCTATTCGGACTGCAATCTTGTGGAGTGGATATTCCCCAAGAAACAAAATCTTCGTATGAGACGATGACGGTGGAAAAACAGGACATCACGATACCCGTGAAGTTCAGTGCAAAACTAAAAGGACAGTCGGATGTGGTCATCTCGCCGCAGGTGAGCGGTCAGCTAATGCAGATATGTGTTAGTGAAGGTCAGCAGGTGAAGAAAGGAACAACATTGTTTGTCATCGATTCTCGCAACGCCCAGCTGGAGTTGGAAGCAGCACAGGCAAACCTGCAGGCTGCCGAAGCATCAGCCAACAGTGCGAAAATGGAATACGAATCAAATAGAAACTTGTTTGAAAAGAAAATCGTGAGCCGCTACATGCTGGACAATTCCGAGAATGCCTACAAGCAGGCACAGGCAGCCGTAAGTCAAGCGAATGCTGCCGTAAGCCGTGCAAAAGTAAATTTGGGTTTTTGTACCATCACCTCACCCGTGGCCGGTATCATTGGTGAAATTCCAGTATCCGAAGGTATTCAAGTGTCGCCAGGTACTCATCTGACTATTGTCAGTGGTAATACCATAATGGAGGCTGTATTCTCTGTACCCGAATCGGTGCTGGAGGAGGCTGTTGCCGAAGGATATGAAGGGAAGATGAAAGATGCACTGGACGTGTTTCCGGATGTAACATTCATGATGAAAAACGGCACAGAATATCCGCACAAAGGACGTATTACCAGTGCTACCGGTGTGGTAAATGCTGCCACAGGTACTATTGCCTGCAAGGCCACTTTCCCCAATCCTGATGGACAATTGTACAGTGGCATTCAGGGTTCCATTATTCTGCCTTACAACAACGAGAATGTGATAGTTATTCCGCAATATGCCGTGGTGAGACTACAGGACAGAGCATTGGTATATAAGGTAAAGGATGACAATACCGCCACTGCTGTTACCGTAACCATAGAAGACACGGGTAATGGTAAGGACTTTATTGTAACCAGTGGTCTGAATGTCGGTGACAAGATTGTGACTGTGGGAGCAAATAATGTACAAGATGGAGAACAAGTGTTGTTCCCTGAAGCAACACAAAACGAGTAGCGAGTCATGAAGGGGAACATTTTTATCAAAAAACATGTGATGGCATGTGCAATAGCGATTGTCATCGCGTTGGTGGGCTTCATCTGCATTACCACTTTGCCTATCGAGCAGTATCCTAATATCGCACCGCCAACAGTGCGTGTCTCAACCTCCTATACCGGTGCCGATGCAAACACTATTATGAAATCGGTGATACAACCGTTAGAGGAGAATATTAACGGTGTACCGGGCATGACTTATATCACCAGCTCGGCATCTTCTTCTGGCGAAGTGTCCATTCAGGTCTATTTCGAACAAGGGACAGACCCTGACCTTGCTGCAGTGAACGTGCAGAACCGTGTCAGCAAAGCCCTGGCACTGCTGCCCGCAGAAGTAACTAAAGTAGGCGTGCAGGTAATGAAGCAACAGAACAATATCCTTCATATCGGTGCACTGAAAAGTGTTGATGGCAAGTACGATGCCGACTTTATTGCCAACTATATTGACATCAACGTGCGTCCCCGCTTAATGCGTATTACCGGTGTGGGTGATGTAATGTCTCTTGGCAACACATACGCCCTGCGTATCTGGCTAAAGCCGGATGTGATGGCACAATACGGTCTGGAACCGAATGATGTTTTCGCAGCCATCGGCGGACAGAGTTTCGTTACCGCCACAGGTTATTTAGGCGAACAGAGTGAAAATGCCTATCAGTATTCAATGGAATACAAAGGTACGCTGAAAACCGTAGAGGAATTCAACGACATTGTGTTGCGCACAAGCGAAGGAGGACACCTGATGCACCTGAGCGATGTGGCAGATGTGGAAATCGGTGCTGTGAGCTATAACTATTCCTCTAATATTGATGGCAAACCCGGAACTATCTACATGGTATTCCAAGCACCAGGTGCCAATGCGACTGAGGTGAACGCCCGCATCAACAAGTTGTATGAAGAGTTGAAGCCGACTATGCCCGCCGGATTGGAATTCGAGATTTTGGAAACCAGTGATGACTTTCTCTTCGCAGCCATCCATAATGTGGTGGAAACTTTGGTCATCGCTATCATTCTCGTTATTTTAGTAGTTTATTTCTTCCTGCAGAACTTCAAGGCAACGGTTATCCCTTCAATATCAATTATCGTATCTCTGTTGGGTACCTTTGCTATCGTGAAGGTTGCCGGATTTTCATTGAACATATTGACACTATTCGCTTTGGTACTTGCCATCGGAACGGTGGTGGATGACGCTATTGTGGTGGTCGAAGCAGTAATGGCGAAGATGGAAGGCGGCATATCAGATGCCCGTGAAGCTACACGCCAAGCCATGAGCGAAGTATCCGTAGCAGTTGTTTCGTGTACACTGGTCTTTATGGCTGTATTTATCCCTGTGGCTTTCATGCCGGGTACATCAGGATCTTTCTTTCTGCAGTTCGGTGTCACTCTGGCATCTTCCGTCGGATTGTCATGCATATCGGCTCTGACCCTTTGTCCTGCTTTGTGTGGTCTCATGATGCGTTTTGACCCGAACGAGAGCGAGAAAAAAGACTTGAACTACTATGTCAAGAAAGCCTATACCGTCAGCTATAACGCCATTCTGAACAAATACAAAAATGGCGTAAATAAGTTTATCAAACGTCCGTGGGTTGCGGGAGTTTTGCTTGCAGGTGCTGCCATATTGCTCATCTTTGCTATGCGTGGTCTGCCGTCAGGTCTCGTTCCGCAGGAAGACCAAGGTGTATTTTTCGCCGAGGTTCGTGCACCAGAAGGCTGTACGCTGCATGAGACAGAGGAAATTGTTAAAAAGGTTGAGGAGAAAGTGAAGAAAATTCCTGAGCTGGAGAGCTACGCTGTAGTCAGCGGCTATGGTATGCTGGCTGGCAATGCTGGTAGTTGTTATGCCACCCTCATTGTCCGTCTCAAAAATTGGGACGACCGCCCGGGCATGAACCATAACATCATTCTCGTATATACGCGTTTCGCTATGGATTGTCAGGATATTAAGAATGCCCAAGTCATCCCGTTCCAGATGCCTCAGGTGCCGGGTTATGGCTCAAGCAGTAGCGTAAACTTGGTGCTACAGGATTTGCAGGACCGCCCCATGACGGAATTCAACGCCGAGGCGATGAAGTTCATTGCCAAGTTGAACGAGCGTCCTGAGATTATGATGGCAATGTCCTCCTATTCAGAGCGTTTTCCAAAATATGAGGTTAACATTGATGCTCCGCAGTGCGACCGTGCCGGTGTTTCCCCCGCAACGGTATTGAATACTCTTGGTGCCTATTGTGGTGGTGCATACATTGGCAACTTCAACCAGTTTGGCAAGGTCTATCGTATCATGGCAAACGCCGCACCGGAGTACCGTCTCGACCCCTCCGCATTGAACAACATCTTTGTCCGTGTACGCGGTGACAAGATGGCACCTATCTCAGAGTTCGTCACCCTCAAGGAGATTGTCGGTTCGGCATCTGTTGAACATTTCAACTTGTTCCAAAGTATTACTTGTGGTGTGATGACTAACAGCGGTTTTTCCGAAGGACAAGCACATAAGGCTATCGCAGAGGTATTCAAGGAGACTATGCCCAATGGATACAGCTACGAGTATGGTGCCATGTCGCGTGAGGTAGAGGAAGCGGCCGGATCAAATGCTACGGTGCTCATCTATGTCATCTGTGCTATCCTCATCTACCTCATTTTGGCGTCGCTTTATAATTCATGGTTCACGCCTTGGGCAGTATTGCTCTCTGTTCCCTTCGGTCTGATGGGTTCTTTTGGTGTCGTATGGCTGGTTTCATTGTTACATCTGCCTGGTATGGAAAACAATATCTACCTGCAGACGGGTGTCATCATGCTTATCGGCTTGTTGGCAAAAACTGCTATTTTGATTACTGAGTTCGCTTCGGAGCGGCGTGCACAAGGATTGAGCATTCGTGATGCCGCTTTCGCTGCCTGCGAAGAACGTCTGCGTCCTATTCTGATGACTGTCGTCACCATGATTGCGGGTATGATACCGCTTATCGTTGCCGGAGGTGCGGGTGCTAACGGCAATAGGGTACTTGCTCTTGGTGTTACAGCGGGTATGGCTGTCGGAACATTAGCATTATTGTTTGTTGTTCCAGCCTTTTTTATCGTATTCCAAACCTTACACGAAAAATTTCAGGGGAGTATGGTTCCGAAGAATAAAGTATCTGTTATCATTGCCGTTTGCATTATGAGTTTTGCCTTTACCAGTTGTGGCATATACAATAAATACGAATCTCAAACACAAATTGATTCTACTATCTATGGTACGTCTGAAGATGTTACCACAGCAGCGGCTGACAGTTCTATTGCAACTTTGTCTTGGCGAGAATTTTTTACAGATCCGGTATTACAACAACTGATAGATTCTGTTTTGGTACGTAATACAGACCTCAATTCGGCACGGATTGCCGTAGAGCAGTCGCAGGCTTCACTCAAAGCGACCAAATTAGGTTTTTTGCCGTCTTTCACCTTTGCCCCTTCCGGTGGTGTGGGAAGTTTCAATAATAGTCCTGCCAGTTGGACATATAGTCTGCCTTTGCAGATGAACTGGGATGTTGATATTTTTGCTGTAAATACAAATCAAAAGCGAAAGGCACAAGCGATTGTAGGGCAGACTGAAGCACGTCAGCAGGCAGTTAAGGCTAATCTTATTTCTACTGTGGCACAACAATATAGTATGTTACAACTTCTTGACCGTCAATTAGAAATATTGTTATACACGGACAGCCTTTGGAAAACTTCTTTGGAAACTCAGCGTGCTCTTTGGGAAAATGGCAAGGCTTATTCCACCGCTGTTAATCAAATGGAAAACTCCTATTTGAATATCAAAATGCAAATAGTGGATGTAACCCGTAAAATTCGGGGTGTGGAGAATGCTATATGCCAACTTCTTGCTATGCCTCCACAACATATCAATCGTAGTGCTTGGAGTATGTACGAATTACCGCAACGTATAAGTACCGGCGTGCCGGCACAATTGCTTGCCAACCGCCCTGATATTAAGATTGCCGATTATGTATTGGAGGAAGCGTTTTATAATACACAGGCGGCACGTGCTGCATTCTATCCGAAATTGTCATTGCAAGGTGTTATAGGATGGGCAAACAATGCGGGAAGTGTCATTGTGAATCCAGCAGCCTTATTGCTCAATGCTGTTGCTTCTCTTACACAACCTATTTTTGCTCAAGGTAAATTGAGTGCCAATCTTAAAATAAGCAAATTAACACAGAAAGATGTTGCTCAAAAGTATGTGCAAACGGTTATCAATGCAGGTAATCAAGTAAATGAGGCTTTGGCAGATTGTCAGGCCGCTCGCGAAAAAGATGTGTATTACAAAAGGCAGGTAGAGGTATTACAAGATGCTTACATTGGTACACATGAGTTGATGGATAATGGTAAGGCAAATTATTTGGAGGTGCTGACAGCCCAAGAAAGTCTACTCTCGGCACAGATTAACGAAGCTGCCAATCTCTACGAAGCTTCGCGTGCTCTTATTGCCCTTTACATTGCCCTCGGTGGTGCAACAAAGTAAATAGTGTGTGTTATATAAAGAATATAAACAAAAAAGCAGGTGTCAAACCTGCTTTTTTGTTTATTGGATTTTTGTTGTGCCATTGGAGAGACAATAATAAAATATGAAAATGGGTCGTTATTTGGGAAAATGTTGGGAAAATGTGTAGTATTTTGTATACAAGTGATGTCTAATAACAAAATATGAATATCTAAAGATGAAACTGAAAGAACAGCAAGAACGCGATTTTGAACGGCTTGTGCAACGGCAACGTCAGACTATATACTCTGTTTGTTATCTTTTTGCCAACGAGAGACAACAAGCCGATGATCTTTTTCAAGAAGTGCTTATCCGCTTGTGGAAGGGTTTCGGCAACTTTGAGGGGCGTAGTTCGGAAAAGACATGGGTGTATCGTGTGGCACTCAATACTTGTGTTACGGCCAATCAAAAGCAACAGCGAAGCAAAGACTTATTGCCATTGGAATTGGACAAAGATTTTTTTGCCGAAGACGAACGCAATCCTGCAGCCTTGCGGCTACATAAACGTATAGGTAAATTACACCCTTTCGACCGGGCACTTATCTTGTTATGGCTTGAAGACTTGCCATATGATGAGATTGCTGCTATACTTGGCATTAGCATACAAAATGTTAGCGTGCGATTGGTACGCGTGAGAGAAAAATTGAAAAATATTACCGATTAAAATTTCAATAAACAATGGAACAAAACAATGATATTAAAGAAGAGTTGCAACAGGAACTTCATTGCCTGCAACAGGAAATAGAACAGCATAGTACCTTTAATCCTGAGGTGTGGAAACGGTCGGTGCGGCGATATACGCGTAGTCTTTACCGAAAAAACATTTTCTGTATCATACTGCTGACCGTGATGATGAGTGTTAGTATTGGCTTTTTGTCCGTTTACGGAGAATGGCCGTGGTGGGTTATCGTGCCTTATATCGTGTTTTTTGGTGTGATGATTGTGGATAATTTGGTGGCTACGAGAGGTATGGCACGCCCAAATGTAGGCAGTAAAGAGGGTTTACGCTCACTACGTGAGTGCGTTCAGATGAATTCTACTTTAAATTTCTGGCGTAGATTGTTTTACTATGGTTTTGGTACTATAGTTCTGACAGTAACTTTTATTTATTTGTGGTTCTATGACCGTCAAATATGTGTTTCTGTACTCATATCCACTATTATTTGTAGTCCTATCGGTTATGTTGTATCTAAGCGAGTGAAGAAACGTTACAATGAACTCGGTGAAGAAATTGACGAATTGTTAAAAGAATGATGTTGCAGAAGTAAGCTCTTGAAATAACTCTATTACAATAGTCAAATTTGATTTATTGAAAAAAGTTGTATCTTTGTAGTTATAAAATGAAATTTTTGGGCAAAAGTTATGACCGAATATGAAAAAATGATTAATAACATGCCGTATGACTATACGGACAAAGAGATTCAAGAGCGTATATTGCATACTTATTATGCCATGCGGGATTTGAATCGGTGCGGAGCATGGGATATGGAAGAATTTCGCCGTTGTATGCTGGCTTTGCTACCCAATGCTCACCCTTCGGCACTGGTTATTCCGCCTTTTCATTGCGACCACGGCGAGCGGATTACTCTCGGCGAAGGAGTGGTCATAAATTTCAATGCTGTGTTCTTGGACGGCGGCGGCATTACTATCGGCAGCCATACGCTTATAGGTCCCAATTGTCAATTGTTGACCCCTGATCATCCGCACGATTATTTGGAACGCCGCAAAACTATAGAAACAGGTTTGCCTATCCATATTGGTGATGACTGTTGGTTAGGAGGCGGTGTGATTGTCTGTCCGGGTGTGACCATTGGCAACCGTGTGATAGTAGGTGCTGGTAGCGTGGTGACACACGACATCCCTGATGATGTAGTTGTTGCCGGCAATCCTGCAAGAATAATTAAGGAAACGGTAAAATAGAAGACTTTTTCATTGGGCAAAAAATGACATTTCTTGTCGGATTTATTCCATTTTTCCCGAGTTTTTACAATGAATTTGTCCATGATATGTAAAATCTATTATCATTGCTTGTTGAATCTATGGTTTGTTGTAACTTGGATTCTATGAATAAGATGGAATGAAGCATTTTCAGCAATATCGGTTCGGTTTCGATGCATGGGGATTGTTGCTATTTTTGATAGTGATGGTGCCGAACTTCCTTTGGTTTGCTGTTTCATCTCCCAACGATGTGCTACGGACAGAATCTGTAACACCGATAATTGATGCAGTTGGTATGGTGTTTCAAGTGCTGATGGTGGTTACGCTTTGTTGCTTGGTTCGTAAAGATGTACAATCATTGCACTGGTCGGGATTTGTGTGGTCAGTTGTTGTTTGTGTTACTATTTATTTTGCAGGTTGGGTACTTTACTATTGTGGTATAGCCAATTCGGTTGTAATTGTACTTTTGACTGTTCCGCCTTGTTTTGCGTTTCTCTTTTATGCCTTTGACCGCAAGAACCTTCCGGCAATCCTGTGTGCCGTTGTTTTTACCATCTGTCATGTCTTGTTCGGAATAATCAATTTTATTCAATGAGCAATATAATTGCATGGCCAGATAGAAACAATATCCTGAAAAAGAGCATTTATATGTACAAAATTGCCGATTTTTAAGATTTCATATTTTTTTCTCTCCCAACTCATGTACATATCAAAAAAAGCACTATCTTTGTCCCAAAATTATTTTTTATTATGACCAACAACATCAAATCTACCGAACTGATTTGCACTACCCGAAGTTGGGATGGTGCGTCTCTGCCGAATTTTCCTATCGGTCGTCCGGAACTGAAAGTATTTAGAATGGAATTTCCTGTCGGAGCTGTTACCGGCTGGCACCATCACCCTGTCATCAACTACGGCATTGTGGAACAAGGCGATTTGACTGTCGTCTGTCAAAATGGTATGGAACGCACCTTCCATCAAGGCGAGTCCTTGGTTGAAGTGGTAGGCACCGTCCATCGTGGTGAGAATAGAGGCTCCAAGCCCGTCATACTCTACATGTTTTATTTCTCTGAACCGGGCAAAGAAATAACCATTCAGCATCTTGAGTTGGAATAAGCATGGTAACCTGCCATATCTTGTTCGGAGTAATCAATTTTATAGTATGAGTAACCCTGATTTAGTACAATATATTGTTGATCAAGCAGCCAAAGCAGGTGAGATTAAAGCCAAGAAAATGTTCGGCGACTATTGTCTCTATTGTGACGGTATACCTGTCGGATTGGTTTGTGACAATTACTTGTATCTTAAGCCGCTCAAGCATTTGGAGCTTATTTTGCATGACTGCGACCGGCAGATACGTCCTCCGTATGATGGAGCCAAACCGCACTATGTCATTTCTGATGTGGATAATCGGGATTATGTCTCGTTGCTGGTTAGGACGGTAGCGGATAATTTGTCTATAAAACGTAAATAAGTATGGGAACAATCAATATTCTGTCCATAAACACTCGTAACGAGTTTCGTGCTTGGCTTTCAGAGAACCATGCTAAAGAATCGGAATGTTGGGTTGTCGTAAAAAGGGGAAAAACCAAAAATGACGATAATATATTCTGGTATGTTGATGCTGTTGAAGAAGCCTTGTGTTTCGGTTGGATAGACAGTACAAACAAATGTATTGAAGGTGTCAGAATGCAGCGTTTTACACCACGCAAAAAGAACAGTCTGTGGACAGAACTCAACAAGGAGCGTGTCCGTCGTCTTGAAAAACTTGGACTTATGACAGATGCAGGACGAGCGGTTTTGCCGGATATGGATATTAGGAAGTTCAAACCCGATGATGATGTTGTTGCCGCTTTGAAAAAGGCTCATGTGTGGACGAAGTTTTGTACTTTTCCGCCACTTTATCAACGTATAAGAACATATAATGTAGCATTTTACAAAAAACGTGATACAAAAATGTTTGAGAAAACTCTGCTTCATCTTATCGAAGAAACAAAAAAAGGAAATCTTTTCGGTGATTGGAATGACAACGGACGGTTGATAGACTATTAGTTGTATTTTTAGAAAAAGGATATTCCGTCAATTGATAATTAATCTGCCAAAATGACAGACTTTGATTTGGCATACTTTTTGCTATCAGTCATTCGGATTCCGAAATAAAATAGAATGAATAGAAGATACATTTTGGTTGTTGTTCTCTGTTTTTTATTTATAAGTTATCTTAAGGCAGAAGACACCGTTCGTTATACTTTACCGGCTTGTCGTGAGATGGCACTGACACGTGGCACCTCTTCCAAAGGACAAGAAGAAGCACAATTGGCGGCTAAATATAATCGGCAGGCGGCTCTTGCTGCAATGTTTCCGCGTGTCAGTGCCAATGGCGGTTATATGTGGAATTCTCGCAATGCTCATTTTTTGGCCGACCAATCCACTTTTTCGTTTGGAACGGCAACGGTGGCTCCGAATGGTTCGGCTTCGTTTGTATGGAGCGATGAGAGTACATTCGGACGTTTGTCCAATGCCGTAGCGGGGACAATATTGGAAAAACCTGTAGCGGAATTTTCGGACAATGTTGCACAAAAAGTCGCTGATGCCTATAAGTATGTTTATGATGCTGCCACTGTAGATATGACACATATATTGGTAGCAAGGGTTTCGCTTATACAACCCTTATATACAGGCGGTAGGCTTACGCAGATGTACAACATTGCCAAAGCAACAGAAAATATAGCCACCATTGAGGCTAATGCAAAAAAAGAGGCTACACTATACAATGTGGACGAAGCCTATTGGCGTGTGGTTGCCGTTACACAGAAAAAACGCTTGGCAGAGCAATATCATGCACTTTTGTGCCAATTGGAACAAGATGTCAAAGAGGCGGTAGAGGAAGGTGTTGCCACGCAGTCTGATTTGCTTACTGTAATTACAAAACGTGGAGAAGCAGACGTGAAAAAACTGCAGGCGGAGAATGGTCTCATCCTCTCTAATATGGCTTTGGCACAAGTGTGCGGTTTGCCTTTGTCTACTAATTTTGTTCTTGACGAGAGCGGATTAGATGAAATAACTTTATCCACGGATTTTATCAATGCGGAAGCGGAGGTGGACAAACGTAGTGAGTTGCAGATATTGGAACAAACACAAAAGATAGCGAAAAGTACAACCAAACTGGCCGGTGCAGGTTTGCAACCCAATATTCTTGCCCAAGCAGGTTATACCTATACTAACCCTAATTTTGACAATGGTATAAGCAACAGATGGAACGGCAAAGGCTTTTTCTCTGCGGGAGTGGTGGTGAATGTTCCTATTGTACATGCTGATGATATGCTACGCTATAAGGCTGCAAAACATGCGGCAAACGTAGTGGCACTGCAAACTGAGGAAACTCGCGAAAAGCTTATTTTGCAAACCACACAAGCAAATCAGAAATTGGCAGAGGCTCAACAGAAAATAATTCTTGCACAACTGACAAAAAAGAATGCCGAAGAAGTGTTGCGTATGGCACAAGAGTCTTTTGCTGCAGGAATGATTACCGCTTCGGAACTGATGCAGGCACAAACACTTTGGCTTTCGGCTGCAACTGACCTTGTAGATGCCCAAGTGGAGGCGAAAACAACGGAAGCGAAATTACGTAAATATTTAGGAACATTATAATAATGAAAAGGAGAAAAGAAGGAAGTCTGCTGTTAGGATTGATTGCATTGCTTGCAGTAGTGGTTATTGTTGCACTGGTGGGCATTTTTGCCCTGCGTCCGGAGAAAATATTAATACAAGGAGAAGCTGAGGCTGCGGAATATCGGGTGTCGGGCAAAGTGCCCGGACGAATTGAAATGTATCTCTACGAAGAGGGAGAACATGTGAAAAAAGGTGATACTTTGGTTGTCATATATTCGCCGGAAGTGGAGGCAAAGAAAGCACAGGCACTTGCGGCTCGTGATATGGCAGAGGCAGTGAATTTGAAAGCCAAACATGGTGCTCAACAAGAGCAGATTACAGGTGCATACGAATTGTATCAGAAAGCCAAAGCAGGAGAGGAAATCTACAGCAAAAGTTATGAGCGTATGCAACGCTTGTTTGAAAAAGGGGTAGTGAGTGCACAAAAACGTGACGAGGTGGAAGCACAATACAAGGCGGCAATTGCGACTGCCAAAGCAGCCAAAAGTCAGTATGATATGGCTTTGGCAGGAACAAGAAAAGAGGACAAAGCCGCCGCTAAGGCACAAGTGGCTCGCGTTGATGGTGTTTTGCAGGAAGTGGCGGCTGCAGAGGCAGACCGTTTTTTGCTTTCGCCTTGCGATGGTGAAGTGAGTGAACTTTTTCCGAAAGTCGGGGAATTGGTAGGCCAAGGCAGTCCTATTATGTCCATTGTTGATTTGAATGATGTGTGGTTTACTTTTGCTGTACGTGAAGATATGTTGTCCCATTTCGCGATGGGCGATACTGTAAATGTTACTATTCCGGCATTCGGTAATGATACAAAATATTCGCTGACGGTTACACATATCAAAGCAATGGGTACTTATGCCACATGGCGTTCTACCAAACAAAACGGTGGTTACGATGTGCGTACTTTTGATGTAAAATGTCGTCCGATTGCCCCCATTCCTAATCTTCGTCCGGGCATGACCGCCCTAATAGCAGACAACTGACCTTTGAGAATCGATAGTTGAAAATGAAAATCATTTTCCTCAATATATGGCGTGTCTTGCTACGGGAATTAAGGCAGATGTTTGCCCGTCCTTTGTATTTGTTTGCATCGGTGGGCGTTATGCTTCTTTCCATCTTGTTTTTTCTTACGCTTATGCGTGGAGGTTCGGCAGAGAATATGCCTGTGGCAGTTGTGGATTTGGACCAGACCTCCATTTCCCGTAGGCTGATACATGAAATGCAGGCAACGCCGTCTGTGGATATACAATTGATAACCAATTCCTATCCCGAGGCACGCAAGGCTATGCAGCAGGGTAAGATTTATGGTATTTTTGTTGTTCCGGAGGGTTTTTATCGGGATATGGTAGATTTTAAACGTCCACAGATGGATTTTTATGTTACCAATGCCTACACCGTAGGGGGAAATACGGCATACAAGCAAATGTTGACAATGGTAAATCTCACCTCAGGGGCTTTCCAACGTGAAGTGTTACGCAAAAAAGGCTTGCCTGACAATGTGATTATGCACCGTATCCAGCCCCTTGTCATAGAAGGACACATGGTTGCTAACCCATGGGGCAATTATTCTGTATATCTTGTCAGTACTATTTTACCGGGTATATTGGGACTTATCTGCTTAATGCTTACTATCTTTGCCATTGGTTTTGAATTGAAAATGCGTACTTCTCATGCGTGGTTGCGTGCTGCTGGCGGCAACTATACTGTGGCAATGATAGGCAAATTGATTCCTTATACGCTCATTTATCTTATTCTTGGCGTTGGTTGTCATCTTATCCTTTATCATTATGCAGGTTTTCCCGTGTATGGCAGCCCTATACGGTTGATGTTCGGTTTGTTGCTTTTTATTTTTGCGATGGAAGCCCTTGGTATATTTCTTATCGGTTTGTTGCCGACTTTGCGTGACGCCCTCTCTATAGGTGCTTTGTATGCTATGTTGGGATTCTCCCTTTCGGGTTTCACCTACCCCCAGATGAGCATGTTGGCACCCGTTAAGGCTCTCACTTATCTTGAACCCTTGCGATATTATTATTTGATTTATGTCAATGAGGCACTGATGGCGGCTCCTGTGCAGAATAGTCTGCCGTATATGTTGGCACTCAATGCCTTTATGCTTGCATCGCTTCTTGTAGCACCTCGTCTGCATCGTGCTCTTGTTTATCAAAATTATCCTTTAAAATAATATGTGGCAATTTTTTATACATGAAATACATCGTATTTTTCGCGACCCGGGGGTGGTGGTGATTTTTATTGTTGCTACGCTTGCTTATCCTTTGCTATACAAAATTATTTATTGGAATGAACAGATTACCGGTGTCCCCGTGGCAGTGGTGGACTTCAGCAATTCTCCTGAAAGCCGTGATTTTCTTCATAAATGGAATGCTGCTCCTGACATTTCTCTGACATATACTTGTACCTCTATGTCGGAAGCACAGCAGTTGCTCCGTGACCAAAAAGTTCATGGTATTGTTTATTTCCCCCGTGATTTTGCCGCACAACTTGCAGACCCGTTGGGACAGGCACATATTTCACTTTATTGTGATATGTCATCTTTTCTCTATATGAAAGCGATTTACCTCAGTTGCAACCAAGTGATGTTGGAATCCATGCGGAATATACAAATAGACAGATACGAACAGATGGGTATAGACAAGGAGTTTGCATGGGCTTTTGTCCAAGAGGCTCCTTATTCGGAAACGGCACTATTTACACCTACAGGGGGCTATGGTTCCTTTCTTATTCCTGCTGTTTTGGTGCTTATTTTGCATCAGACACTTTTTTTTGGCATTTGTATGTTAGGCGGTACCGCACGCGAAGACAATGAAGAAAATTTTGGTATCCGTAGTCTTATCGGGCGGGCTGTTGCATATTTTCTTATTTATTATATTTTGGCGGCTATTCTATTGGGGTTTATGCCACGTTTGTTTGATATTCCGCATATAGGCAGCATTTGGCATATTCTTTTGCTGAATATCCCGTATATTTTGTCCGTCATATTTTTCTCTATGTGTGTCAGTGTGTTTATCCGCAATCGTGAGTCGGGTTTGGTGTTGCTTATTTCCACCTCTCTTATATTCTTGTTTATGGCTGGAATTTCGTGGCCCAAGGAAATGATACCTGACGCATGGCGTTACTTGTCGTTTTTTATCCCATATACATGGGGAGTACATGGTTTCATTCATATCAATTCCATGGGAGCCTCTCTTTCTGCAACAGCCACCGAGTTTATTGCTCTTTCAATACTTTCCGTAGCTTATTTTATACTTGCCTGTATTCTTTTCCGTATTAGAGAATCCCGCATGGTTCAACATTTATAGTTTTACATTTACGGTAAAAACATTGCGAGTATAAATTAAAAATAGGAAAGAACCATTTTTTGTATCATTTTTTTTAAAGCTCTGCAAAGATATGAAATTTAATTATTTGACCCCATTTTTAGCCTACTATTTTGACCAATTGAATACCCTAAACGCAAAAATAGCCTACTTTTTGACCAATAGACCGAAAAATTTAAATGGGACGCTAATTGATAAGAAAAAATGAATTATATTTGCACCATCAAATTTTACACACTTTTTGGGAATACTACCTCTTTGTTTCAAGCAACGGCTTGGGTTAAAGTTTTTTGTGCATTTCACTTTTTTCTGACTAAATAAACTGATTATTGGATAATAAATGTTACTTTTGCATCAAAAATGAACATAAAAAAGATTAAATCGCTTATTGTGGCATTGTCTGTATGTTCCGTTTTGTCGGCAAACACCAAAGACGAGCAAGCCCTTTATGCCCTTGTGGGACGTATTGCTCCGCAACATCAGAGCAATTTTGTATTTAAGCAGAAAAAACAGAAGACAGAAACCTATACTGTTGAATCTAAGGGCGGAAAGATAGTCATTACGGGCAGCAATGCCCAAGCGATGGCTGTGGGGCTCAACTATTATCTCAAATATGTTTGCCATACCACGGTTTCGTGGCTTGTGTCCAGCCCTGTGGAATTGCCTGCCGTATTGCCGTCTACCAAGCGAATTGCTCAAACAGCCCGCTGTGACAAGCGTTTCTTTTTGAATTATTGCACCTACGGCTATACCTTGCCGTGGTTTACTTGGACAGACTGGGAGCGGCTAATCGATTGGATGGCACTCAATGGCATCAATATGCCGTTAGCCAATACCGGCATTGAAGAAATTGCCTACCGTGTTTATACGGGTCTTGGTATGAGTGATGAAGAAACCCGATCTTTTTTTACCGGTCCCGCACATTTGCCGTGGCATCGTATGTCTAATATCGACAAGTGGCAAGGTCCTTTGCCGCAGACTTGGCTCAAAGGACAACTTGCTTTACAAAAGAAAATAGTGGCTCGTGAGCGTGAGTTGGGCATGAAGCCCGTTTTGCCCGGTTTTTCCGGTCATGTGCCTGCTGCATTGCGTTCTCTGTTTCCCAATGCCAAGATTAGCAAGTTGCAGAATTGGGCAGGATTCCGCGATGAAACAAGTTGTTATTTTCTTGACCCGCAAGACAGTCTCTTTGCAGAAATTCAGCATCGCTACATCAGTGAGGTTATCAAGGAGTTCGGCACTGACCACATCTACAGCATAGACCCTTTCAACGAGATGAAACTTCCTTCGGAAGACCCCGCTTATCTTGCCACTGTCGCCAAAGGCATCTACAGCACGCTCACCGATGTGGATTCGCAGGCTGTATGGTTGCAGATGACGTGGATGTTTTACTTTGACAAAGCAACTTGGACTCCCGAACGTGTCAAGGCTTTTCTCACTGCAGTGCCGCAGGATAGGCTTATTCTGCTTGACTATTGGGGTGAGTATCAGGAAATATGGCATCTTCATGAAAAATATCATGGGCAGCCTTATCTATGGTGTTATCTCGGCAATTTTGGCGGAAACACGCACTACAATGCCGATTTCAACAAGGTTCGCACGCGGGTGGAAAATACTTTCAAAGATGGAGGTAACAATTTCAGCGGTTTGGGCGGTACCCTTGAAGGCTTCGGCATAAATCCTGAGATGTACGAATATTTCTACGAAAAAGCGTGGACAGATTATCCCTCCGATGAACTTTTCCTTCAAGCTCTCGCCGACAGACATTGCGGAGCCGAAGATACTGCTTTCCGCAAAGCGTGGAAGACGCTTTTCTATGACATTATTAATGGTCAGGAATATGCAGGCAGTGCCAATACCGCCACCGAATATCCCCGTCTCAACAAGGATAACAAGCCTTATTTCACTTCGTCCAAGGTTGCCGAGGGCAATGTGCTTGCTTGCAATGTTTGGCAGCAGTTGCTTTCCGTCCGATATACCGGCAATGCTCTCTTTGTGTATGATGCTGTCAATCAGGGCAGGGAAGTGCTTGGTAATTATTTTTACTGCTTACGAAACGATTTTTCGCAGGCCTGCTATGCTCGCAATATAGAAAAGGCAGAGCAAAAAGCCAAAGAGATGCTTCAAACACTTGATGACCTTGATATGTTGCTGGGGTTCCATGAGGATTTTTCTTTCAACAAGTGGGTAAACGATGCCCGCTCGTGGGGACATACACCGGAAGAAAAAGAGTATTTCGAGGTGAATGCCCGCACGTTGCTCACCACGTGGGGTTTTAAGGGACATTTGCTCCGCGACTATGCCCGCCGCACATGGCACGGGCTTGTGGCACATTTTTACAAGCACCGTTGGGAAATATTTATCAGCCATTCGCTCAATGCTGCCCGAAAGGGAGTGGAGGTGGATGCCGAGAAACTGAAAGACGACATTTTTCAGTTTGAATGGAATTTTGCCCGAAAACTTTCCGATGCCGACCTCACCGAGGCTCCTATTAACGGTACTCCCGTTGAGATAATGCGGAATATGGCTGGCAAGTATGCCCCGCTTATAGGTCAACAAGCCGAACAAAACGCTTCCAACAAGGGATACCAAAAGCAAAAAGAGGCAACACCGCACGATTTTTATTGATGGGACTTTGCTTTGCGGATTTTTTTCAAAAAAATGTCTGAAAGGACAATTATTCCGAAATTTTGTTGTATTTTTGCACCGATAAATACAAATAATAACCAAATAAAACGAAATGAATAGATAGAAAAGCACAGATTTGTGTGAAATGAAACAATATAAATAACAGCATTAAAACTGGATTCTTCTCCTATAAAATTTGGCGATTTTACAAGAAGACATTACAGATTTTAAGTCATTATGCTCATGTATATAGCGTGAGACGGACTTATTTCTTGGTAATGTCAGGTTACGCCAAATACCTATAGGAGCGGGAAACGAGTAAGTTTCACGCTTTTTTTGTGCTTGTTTGGAAAACGAAACAAGTAAAATCAATCAAGAAATAATAATTTAAATTTTAAGAAAAATGAAAAAAGTAACAAAATTCTTCATGGCAGCCTTACTGGCTGTAATGTGCAGTTTCGGGTATGGGCAAAATAAGCAATGGGAAATGTACACCAAAATCCCTAAATTAAACAGAATTGAATTAAATTTGGGTAGAAATAGTTATAACGGCAACAAAGAGCTAAACTTCGTTATTAATAGTGATTACACTGTTAGCGTTAATTGTTATTCTAAAATGAATCTTTACGATGGCGGGTCTTCTATTGATTTGAATCTTTCAGGCAGAGGACTATTAACTTGGCAATCTGAAAAAATGGTTATTCAATTAAACATTACAGAAAGCACACCCGGAGGAAAATATGAATACCAGACATGCCAAGATAAATGGTCTTTTGGGCAAGTTGTAGGAACACAATGGAACAACTATTATTATAGTTTTCCTCGTTCCGAAAACAAATATAGCTATTCATTTGTTCTAGAATATGGTAAAGATGAAGATGGTGAGTTTTTTAAATTAATAGGCAATGAAATAAATCTAATAACAAATGGAAACTTGCGCGTTATTACAGACTATGGCGGACGGAACTTTGAAACTAATAGTCGTTTCGAATACAAATCAAAAATAAGTATTACCAATAAACCCATAAGGTTTACAGCAGAATATAAATCCGATAGTGAACTGAATGCCGATAATTCCGACA
>JAFZUH010000089.1 GCA_017618435.1 Bacteroidales bacterium
GCCTATCAACCAAATGGAAATGAAGACATTTCTCCTATTGATTGTAAAAATATAAAATACGGCAAGGCAACCGCTCAAATACGAACAAACAATATACAATGGCTGCATCGAATGGGATTTTTGGGACAAGGTATTGTTATGTCTGTGCAAGACGGTGGTTTCCATAATGTTGATTCTATTCCGCATTTCAAAAAACTCATTGCCGAAAACCGGCTTTTGGGAGTACGTAATTTTGTACAACCCGACATCAACCCCATGCGTGCCCATAGTCATGGCACAATGGTTTTGTCTTGCATCGCCTCCTATTTGCCCGATACGCTTGTCGGAACGGCTCCCTTGGTTGCTGTCTATCTTGCCCAAACAGAAGACGGTCGTTCTGAATATCCTATCGAAGAAGACAATTGGATAGCAGGGTTGGAATGGGCGGACAGTCTTGGCTGCGATATTGTCAATTCTTCTTTGGGGTATACTCATTTTGAAGATACATCGTTCAACCATCAGCACGAACATTTAACAGGAGAATATACTCGTGTTTCCAAGGCGGCAAACAAGGCTGCCCAAAAAGGAATAGTAGTTTGCAACAGTGCCGGCAACGAAGGTCAGGGCAAGTGGCACTATATCGGCATTCCTGCCGATGCAAAAAACATACTGACTGTCGGCAGTGTACAACCCGACAAAAGAAAATCCGCTTTCAGTTCCTTCGGATACCACGCAAGCGGAATCTTCAAACCTGACGCATGTGCCGTGGGCAGTTTCACGTGGGTGGGAATGCCTAACGGAAAAACCGCTTTCAGTTTCGGCACCTCGTTTTCCTCCCCATTGTTGGCAGGAATGGTGGCCTGCCTGTGGCAATCCTGCCCCGACAAAACACCTTTGGAAATTATCGAAGCCATACACAAAAGCGGAAGCCAATACCAAAAACCCGATGAAGCACTCGGATATGGTATCACCGACTTTTTCAAAGCCTACAATCTGCTCAAAAACAATGGCGGTGAAGTGGTCTTAAATAATGAGAAAAAAATATTGTTAGCCGTAAATATGTCCGATTTTGTTGTCAAAAACGGAATATTGACACTTGCCATTTCGTCCCAATGCAATTCAGATATAACTATCCGCATTGAAAATGAAAACAACCAACTAATTTTAGAGAAAAAAACAAAAGCGAAAGCAAAAGCAAAAAACATCAAACTAAAAAATATTTCTCTGCTTAATTCTACGGCAGAATATGCTTTGGGAACAATGTCTTTCTCTGCAAACGGACAAAAAGCAATCGTTTATACCATTGGAGAAGAAAGATAAAATACAATAATTTAAATATTTTGGCGTTATATATATAGTTTTCAAATAAATAAATCTATGGAAATATTAACAATGTGGCAAATTTGGCTTATCATAGCCTTGGTAACTTTTATTATAGAGATTTTTTCCAATACCTTTGTTTTCCTGTGCTTTTGTTTGGGAAGTCTTTGTTCCGCCTTATCGGTGGCCTTTACAGACAATATGATTATTCAACTCGTTGTTTTCGCTGTTGTAACACTCATCAGTTTGTTTTTTGTCCGTCCCCTGATGAAAAAAGTGTTTTTCAAACATAGCGATAAGCAAAAACTTAATATTGAAGCCTTGGAAGGAAAAACAGGAAGAGTGCTGGAAGAAATCAACCCGCAAAAAAACAGCGGTCGCGTTTTGGTTTATGGTGATGACTGGAAAGCAGTGAGCGAAGACCAATCCGTTATTGCTGCCGACAGTCGGATAGAAGTTGTGAAAGTAGATTGTAATATACTAATTGTCAAACAAATAAAATAAAAAATCATGAGTTTAGTTATAGGTATTCTTATTGCCATTATGGCAATTGCTTTTGTAAGTGCCGGTGTACGGATTGTCCAACAGTCTGAAACTGTTATTATCGAAAGATTAGGAAAATATCATCGCACTTTGCAAGCGGGGATTAATATCATTATCCCAATTATTGACAAACCGAGAAATATCATCTGGAGATATACTCGCGAAGGCGTAAACGGAAGGTCATACGTACTTAAAAAAGAAGTGAGCAAGATAGATTTAAGAGAAACCGTTTACGATTTTCCCAAACAAAACGTTATCACCAAAGACAATGTTGTTACAGAAATCAATGCCATTCTGTATTTTCAGGTAATGGACCCTGTAAAAGCCGTTTACGAAATCTCAAATTTGCCTGACGCTATCGAAAAATTGACTCAAACAACTTTGAGAAATGTTATCGGGGATATGAATTTGGACGAAACCCTCACCTCCCGCGATACCATCAACAGCAAACTGCGTTCCGTACTTGACGATGCCTCTCACAAATGGGGGGTAAAAGTCAATCGTGTTGAACTGCAAGACATCAACCCTCCTCATGACATAAGAGACGCCATGGAAAAACAAATGCGTGCCGAAAGAGACAAACGTGCCAAGATATTGGAAGCGGAAGCGGAAAAACAAGCACAGATATTGGAATCGGAAGGCTGGAAAACCGCCCTTATCAACAAAGCGGAAGCAGAAAAACAATCTCAAATACTCCGTGCCGAAGGTGACGCCCAAGCAAGAATACGCACCGCAGAAGGGGAAGCACAGGCTATTCACAATATCACCGCTGCCATTGCCGACACAAAATCCGACCCGGTAAAATACATGGTAGCCATCAGATATATCGACACCCTCAAAACCATGGTGGAAGGAAAAGAAAACAAAACCATTTACATGCCTTACGAAGCAACCGGTGTTCTCGGATCGCTCGGCGGTATAAAAGATTTGTTTCAAACGACAAAATAACTGAAAAATAAATTTTATTGATTTTTATTCATTTTACTGCCTTATTTATATAAGGCAGTTTTTTTTTCGATATTTCTCCCCGCAAAACCCATTCTTTGCCAACGTACTCAATGTGTCCCCACATTTGCGGAAACAAGGCTGCTATAATAGGATAGTCCTACACATATTATTTCGCAACCCCAGAATGTACAGACCTTTCGACAGGCTCAATGTCCGTAAGCAAGAAACGCACCATGGCACATTTCTCTCCTTTCAATTAAAAAGTGCCGCCTTATAAGGGAAAAAGAGAGGCGGATAATGATATTTTTTCTTCCTCTGCAACAGACCCAAAAATACAACAGAAATTACCACTATTCCTATAAAAAAAGTTAGTTTTTCCGATAAAATAAGTTAGATTTTAAAATATTGAAAATAAGGTATATAAATATATTTTTGCACTTATAAAATTTTTGAATGTAATAGTAACTAAAACCGACGTGCCGAATGGGATATAACACGGCAATTTTGAGATGAAGAACATATTCGTTCTATCGGTGGTATTTGCCGCCGCAATGATTTGCAATCCTGTAATGGGACAGAACAAAAAAGTATTGACCAAAAAAGAGCAGAAAGCCATTGCAAGAGAACAATTGCAATTGGATCTGCAACGGGAACGTGAAATGCAAGACATGATACATCGAATGCGGATGGACAGCCTTGCAAAAGCGAAAGCGAAAAATGACAATGCCGTTTCTACCTTTAATGTGCCTTGTTTGGAAGCATCGTATGATGATGAAGACTTTTTCCGCGATTATGGCATCGGCAATGTAGAAGGCGGCAACGAACAACTTGCCAGAGAAAGAGCATTTCAGGCGGCAAAAAATATGATAAAACAACGTCTGGGTGAGTATGTGCAAGGTATGACCGACTATTTTTTGGAATCCTATTCCAGTTCCAAATCCGAAAAGGATGCCGCAGGCAACCGTGCCAGAACCAAATTGAACGCTGTTGTTGAGGGCATGATAAATGATGCCAAAAAAATATGCGAAAAACCCGGTGTGGATACAAAGGGCAACACCAAATGGTACATCTGTATCGAAATTCCAAAAAAAGAATTGAATGACAAACTGAAAAACACGATGTCGGAAGATGAAAAATTGAGACGCGATTTCGATGCCGACCAAATGCAGAAATTTATGGATGAACGTATGCAGCAGATGTTGGAAGCCAAAAAGAATGCCGGATATTAAACAATGTTGTCCATGAAAAACATAATGATGATATTGCCTTGTTTGTTTTGGGTGTTGCTTGGCAATGCCCAAACAGAAGGGCGGCCTTATTGGATTGCCAATTTGCCTGCCACAAAGGAAAACAGCAAATACTATTATCGTGTTACCCAAGGAGACGGCACAGACTACGACAAGGCATACGCCAAAGCCTTTGCCCGTGCCATTATGGAAAGTTCGTGGAAATTGGGCTTGGAAGTCAATACAAATGATGATTTGCAAACCATAGAACATGGGATTGCCGAAAATGTAAAAGTGGCACCCTCACACATGAACCTGCCGATGAACAAAGTGTGTGAATATACTGAAAATTTGTTTGATACGCGGGGTGTACGTGTATTTGTCTTGTGGCAAGTGGCCAAATATGGCAACCGCGACCCGCAATTTGATGATTTTACTAAATGCAGATAAACGATGAAATGTAAATTAATGATTATGATTGCTGCTTTTGCAGCCTTGTCTGTTGCTGCCCAACGCAGCCAGATACGTCCCGATTGGTTGTTGGAAAAGCCCGTGGCTGGAAACAATACCTATGAATATGTAGTTGAACATGGTGTAGGTCTGACCGAAAACGCCGCTCTTGAAGAGGCCATACACCGCATACACCAGTATTACACCCGCCGTTTGGGACAAACTATAGAATCCACACAAGACGGCGTTGCCGTGCAAAGGGAAACCTACAACATTCCGTTTAAAAAAGTGTGTGAATATACCGAAAAGCAAAAAGACGGCACTTATTGCGTGCATGTGCTGTGCCAAGTGGCGGTGCGTGGCGATATGTCTCCGCGTTTTGAAGAATACTACCAATGCAACAGCATTAATAGGTATAAGAGTTATATACACAAAAAGAACGTTTCCGCCATTGTGGCTTCCGCTTTGGTGCCCGGTTCCGGACAAATGATTAAACGGCACTATGGAGAAGGTATCGCAACACTTGTAGGTGAAGTGGCTCTCATTGGTGCAGGGGCAGGTACTTATATTGCTGCAAAGAACAAAGAAAACATTATGAACAGTTATAACATAGATTATGAAACATACCAGTCCGCACAACAATCCCAAAAAGTGTTGCAGGGAGTTTCTTACACCATGTTTGGGCTTGCTGTGGTGGTATATGGCATAAATCTTTGGCTGGCATATACGATGGATGTTAAGCAAAAGCAATATGTTTTTTATCCGACAATTAATTCAAATAATAATAACTATGCTCTTGGTTTGGGAGCAACAATAAAATTTTAAGGGAATATGAAAAAAGTTTTGAACATTGCTTTTATTGTAGCAATAGTAATGTGTGGATTAGGTAGTTGTAAAAAATCCACTAACGGAATTGCCACGTATTATGGAGTGGTTATGAATGAAAATACAGATGCTCCGCTTAAGGGGGCGAATGTGAAGGTTACAAACGGGGAAAAAATACATGTTCTGACAAAGACATCAGATGACGGTTCCTATTCTGTAGAAGTTCGTCTGGCGGAAATTAACAAAGATTACTATATTTTGATAGAAGGATATGGGGTTAACCCTAAAAAAGTGAACTTTCCTGCTTTTGGCAATGGCAGTTATGATGTAGGGACTATTGTGGTAAAGGGACCTACAACCCCTACTATTGAAACACAAGAAGTATTAGAAATAACAGCAAAAACGGCAGATGTTAAAGGTCGTGTTATTGATAATGGTGGCTATGCAGTAATACACAGAGGTGTTTGTTGGGGAGACAATCCATATCCTGATATTTTTGGCAACCACACCGAAGATGGAATAGGAAATGGAAACTTTATGAGTTATATAAATAATTTACAACCTAATACTACCTATTATGTGCGTGCATATGCAACAAATGAAATAGGTACCAATTATGGTAAAACAATTTCTTTTACAACTCTTTCTGGATTACCTATAGTTACAACATTCAATATTAGTAAAGCTACAGCAACATCCGCAAAAACAGGAGGAGAAACAACAGATGATGGAGGTTTTAGTATCACAGAACGTGGTATATGTTGGAGTTTTTATCCTAATCCGACAATAAATGACAATAAGATTGCAGCTGGTATAGGTAAAGGCAAATTTGAAAGTACTATTTCTAATATTGATTTGACAAATACCACAAATAAATACTATATTCGTGCTTATGCTACGAATGAAAATGGTACAGCATATGGAAATGAAATTATTTTAAGTTATCAACATTTTGATTATGAACAATTACCTAGAGTGGAATATAATGGATATATATATGTTTTATTTTACGATATGAATAGTATGAATTGGAATGAAGCTAAACAAACCTGTGAAAACCTTGTTTACGCAGGCTATGATGATTGGACTTTATTACCATCAAATGCTTATTGTTTAACAAAAATAATGGATAAATGTAAAGATGGTTGGAAAAATGAAGAAGGAGAACCTTTTATATTTATTTCTCAAGAAAATGCCGTGTATGCAGAGGGGGGAGTTCCAGATGATTTTGACATACAAAGTGCGAAATATTGGTGTGGAGAAAGTGATAGTGATCCTAATCGTGCATATACAACTCTTTATCACACACATAAACTAATTAATTGTAGTACATGTAACAGAACTTGGCGTAGTGAAGATAACTATTATTACCATGAAATAAAAACTGAGCAGATAGGCGACTATCCTGGGATATGGGGGTTGATGAAATTTTATAATGCTCGTGTTCGTCCTATACGTCGTTATAAACAAAATTTATTTTAATAATATGCATATAATCTTAAAAGATAGAGATAAATGATTTGCAAATAGAAAAAACAAACTTAAATTAGAAACCTCGCAATGTATAGGTGAATTGTAAATAATATATGAAAGAAAAAACATATGCTAAGGAAATGATAGCAAATCGCATTCGAAATAAAGAACACATATATCCACTAATATTTCAAGATATTAATGCTTATGGTGACTATAGCGATTATTTTGACGAAGCGATATACAGTGAATCATATAGTTGGGAGGGAGATTATTCATTATAATAGAGACATACTATGGAGACAATATGTACAGTAAGTATATCTAGTGTTGTGGGCATTATTTGTATGCTAATTCCTATCTATGTAAACAAAAGATGGAGAATAATAGATAAACAAGAAACGCATAAATTATTAGAACAACAGAAAAATGAACAAATCTTAAAAGAAGAACAAGAAAAGCTGTACCTAAAAGTGTGCGAAGAAATAGCTTCTCATAAACAAAAATTATCAGTAAAGATTATAAACAATTCAAGTTATGTAGAAGTCACAAATGTTGTAGTGGAGGCTATTATAAGAAATGTGCATCAGAAGCTATATTGTGAGTTAAAAACTTGCGAATTGGGACAGAAAATCTTATATTCCAAAGGAAAGGCTAAAGAAAATAAAGATAGCGAAGTTATTATAGTATATGATGCCAAATCTATTACTAAACACATTTTTAATAAAAATCTACTTAAGAAATACAACGACAAAACATTAACACTTAAAGATCTTATAAAAGATGATACAAAAATTATTATTTCAGTTAGAGCCGTAAACATTAAAACAAATGTCGTTACGTTTCTTAATCCACAATATTATACAATGGATAAAATAAAGGAAGGATTCTTTCGAGTAGGTGAAGATTTCGTAAGCGAGATAAGTCAAGCAGAATATGCAGATAATCCTTAAACCCACCTACTCCTGCAACTTCCGTTGCAAGTATTGCTATTTGAGTAATGAGACTAAGCAACAATCTCGGCTGTTTGATGTCGACTTTGCTAAGCAGATAGTGACTCAGTTGAAGTTGCTGATGCAGGAAAAGCCCCGCAGGAAGCTCACCATCATCTGGCATGGCGGGGAGCCTATGCTATGGGGAATAGAGAACTATCGTGCTATATTCGCTTATATGCAGCAGGAACTGGCAGGCTATGAGGTGCAAAACTCTATGCAGACCAACCTGTCGCTGGTAAACGACGAATGGATAGACCTCTTTCTGCAATATAATGTCCGTGTAGGCTTCTCATTGGATGGTACACATGAGATACATGACCAACAGCGTGTAGGTGCACACGGAGAACCGACATTTGAACGTATTCTTGCCAATTACTATAAATGCAGAGAGCAAGGTATGCGGATAGGTTGTATTGTAGTAGGAAGCAAAAAACATATCGGACATATCCCCGAACTATACCATTTCATGCGTAACGAGGGCATCAATTTTAAGTTCAACCCGCTGTTTTGCTCCGGTGAGGCACAAAACAATATACTTAATTATGGTATTACACCTGAAGAATACGCACAAATGGCAATAGAGTTGTTCGACCTATGGTTTTATGACAATCAAGGTCAAATTACAGAATCCAATTTTGTGGAAATTGCCAGCAATATTGCCACTGGCAAGCCTACGGGTTGTATGTTCTCGAAGAATTGTCAGGACAATTTTCTTGCTATTGCCCCGACGGGAGATGTAATGCCCTGCGGACGCTTCTGCGACAATGACCTGCTGCAATATTCATACGGGAATCTCCATAAGGAAACACTTGCGGAAATTTTGCCACGAATCAGGAAGTCGGAAACGTACAATCGTGCCGAGTACATTACCCAAAGTGGTTGCAAGGATTGCCACTGGTATAATATTTGTCATGGTGGCTGTCTGCACGATGGCTTTCTTGCATCGGGAGATTTCCGTCATAAAACATTTCTGTGTCCTGCCTACAAACGTATCTTTGCACACATAGAACACCGCCTGCAAGAAAACGGAATGAACAAATAAAAGAAAAAATCTACTACAAAAACACAATAGTAAGTCAAAGAAAACGTTTTTTATACATAAAAATGAAGATATAACATAAAAAACAAACATATAAAATAACAGGGCTTTACGCTCTTATTCTTGGTCTTGAAAATCGCCAAAATTTAGTCATACAAGAATAAGTTAGCGGAGGTTTCCGTATTCGGCGGGAATTTTTCCGTGCTTATTTGTATGGCGGGTGTTTGGCGATACCTAAAGACCGAATAGGCATAACAAAAGAAGAATTTACCGCCTTTTGTTTGCTTGAAGGAATAAGAGTACATAGCAAACAAAAAACAGATATGGAACCGGAAGAAGGCAAGTCTATTTCAGATTTTCACCTCGGCAAACTGCTCAAGGCAGAACTCAAAAAGCAGGGTCGGTCGGCGGTATGGTTGTCCCAACAAGTAAACTGCACACCAGAAAACATCTACAAAGCGTTTCGCTCGCCCTACCTCAACATGCACTTGTTGTTTCGTATCTGCCAAGCCCTCAACCACGACTTTTTCCAAGACTGCTCCAATTATCTGAATATCAAAAAATAAGGAAAAAGGGCAGAACAAAAAAGATTTTTGGAAAAAGTTGTAAAAAACGGTCTTATTTTTGGGAAAAAGTTGTATCTTTGTATCGATGTTCCAATAGATAAAGGACATCTATGGTAATCATCATAAACCAATATCAATAACTGATACCTTGCACTATGGATTTTAAAAGTTTAAATTTTACAATTTTCTGTATAAATAATGTTGCAGCATATTTACATAGAGATGCAAGAGAAGTTTATCATTTAATGCAGGATTCCAATATCATAAATGATTATATTGTTCCGTGTTATGATGTGTTACATACATTTTCGAAAGAATATATTGTGGAAGATTTAATTTCTTTTATGCGAAAGAAAGGGGCTTTGTCATGATATTGTATCATACTTCAACAGTGGAAATACGCCTTAAAACTATAATCTCTTGGTTGAGAACCCTTAATCAATTGCAATACAAAAAACCTAATCATCAAATTTGTATTGCTTCGCAACGCGTTCTTGACAAATATCTTCATTTTCAATCATCAAAAAGGTTATAGCCATGCAAGCCAATCCAACTATATTGCAAATGAAATATGCCCGTATTGTAAAGTTGTTTGTAGAACAGGCACATTTGTCATACGAAGAAGCACTGGGGAAATTTTACGATTCTCAAACTTACGATTTAATCAGTAATGGGATTGCCGATATGCATTGTTTTAGCGATGAATATCTTACAGATGAACTTCTGATGGAATATGGCTATAAAACTCATCCCAATAAGGACTAAAAAGACATTAAATTTTATATAATTTTGCAATATAAAAATTGCTGTTGTTTTGATTCACAAAATTATGTATCTTTGTAAAATAATTAAAAAATTCAAGATAAAAGACAGAATAAAATAAAAATATAATATAATAGGGCTTTACGCTCTTATTCCTTTCTCTGTAAATTCTGGTAAAATTTAAAGACACGGGAATAAGCAATGTGGAAAGGTTCACGTTTTAGGCGTGAGACGTTTCGTGCTTATTAGTGTCAATGGTTTACCAGAGCCTTCAGAGTTTAATAAGCAAACTATCGGAATGGGTTCATGCCTTTTGTTTGCTTGGAGGAAATAAGGAGGCATAGGGCAAACAAAAACAGATATGGAACCGGAAGAAAGCAAAGTTATTTCAGATTTTCATCTCGGCAAACTGCTCAAGGCGGAACTCAAAAAGCAGGGTCGGTCGGCGGTATGGTTGTCCCGACAGGTAAACTGCACGCCGGAAAACATCTACAAGGCGTTCCGCTCACCCTACCTCAATATGCACCTGCTGTTCCGTATCAGCCAAGCCCTCAACCACGACTTTTTCCAAGACTGCTCCAATTATCTGAATATCAAAAAATAAAAATCATAGGCAGAACAGGCAAAAAACGACAATATTGGGTACTAAAATTTGCGGAATGGTGCAAATTTCGGCATTCAAAAATTGCGGAATGGTGCGAAATCCGTTATAAAAAATTTGCGGAATGGTGTATTTTTAGAGGATATATAATTTGTTTTCAGCACTTTACAATATTGTATATTTTTTTCTTTGTTTTTCCGTATTTTCAGCCTACTCTATTGTCTTATGGATAGGTAAATTATTTGCTTTTGATTTCCTCTATTGCTTCCAGCAAGGCTTTTTCCGCCAAATTCATATCCATTGGTTTTATCAAACCTTGGCGGGACAAAACATCTATTATCTGATGTGCTTGTTCAATATCGTTTTTTGTTTGGCGGTAAACCTCCTCTTTTGTAAGACAAATCTTGGCAAGACCTTCCCGAATGGCTTGCATGGCCACCTCCGCGGCAACAGTAGGGAAAACATCTGTTTCTGTCATTTTAGGAATAATATTATCCGGTGATATGCCTCTATTGTTGGCAAAATCGGCAATTGCATGAGCGGCAGCAATCGCCATGGTATCTGTTATTTTTGTTGCCTGAACAGCCAAAACCCCTTTAAGAATAGAGGGAAAACAAATAGAATTGTTCACCTGATTGGGGAAATCGCCTCTGCCGGTAGCAACAATATATGCTCCTGCCGCTTTGGCTGCCTCGGGATATATCTCAGGAACAGGATTTGAACAAGTAAAAACTATGGCTTTGTCCGCCATCAGTTTTATCCATTCCGGTTTTATCGTATCCGGACCCGGTTTGGAAAGGGCAATTAATACATCAGCATTTTTAAAAGCCTCCTCTTCGGTTTTTATATGATGCGGATTGGTTGTCTGACACAAAGCCCATTGCCGATAACTCATCGGATTTTCCTGATAATCTTTTCTGGAAGAATCCAGTGTGCCGTTCACGTCAAACATAACGATATTTTCCCCTTTGGCTCCATCGCCCATCAATAGGCGGGCAATGGTACTATTGGCCGCCCCTGCTCCATAAAGCACGATTTTTACATCTGACAGTTTTTTTTCTGCCAGCCGCAAGGCGTTTATCAATGCCGCCAAAGTAATACATGCCGTTCCTTGTGCATCGTCATGCCAAACAGGAATATTGCACTCTTCCTGACACTTGTCCAAAACTACAAAACAATTGGGAGAAGATATATCTTCCAAATTGACAGCACCAAAACTATGTTGAACCATCTTGACAAAATCAACCGTTTTGTCCGGATTGTTTTTCCCTGTTTCGTCTCTGCTGTCAATGCAAAGAGCCATCGCATCAATGCCACCCAAGTATTTCATCAAAAAAGCCTTGCCTTCCATTACACCCAAACCACCGGGAGGAGTGCAATCGCCATCGCCCAACACCCTTGTGCTATCGGAAACAACGGCAACGAGATTCTTTCTGTTGCTCAATTGGTAGGAACTGTCATTATTGGCCCGTATTGTTGTGGAAACGGCTGAAACGCCGGGAGTGTACCAGACATTAAACCAGTTGAACCCATCTACAGCCACTTTGGGCAAAGTTTGCATTTTGCCCCCGTAATACTGATGGGCAAGAATAGATAATTTTTTAAAAAACAATGTCTTACATGCAGATTTTTGTTCTGATGTAAAATCATTGGGAAAACAATCCTGCAAATTGCTCAAATCCTTGTTTATTGTATCTTTTGCCATTTTCTTCTTGTTATAATTTTCCGCAAAGATAGCAAAAAATTGTATTGAATCAAATCCTACTTTCTTTTCCACATATCAAAAAAAAGAATCTCCCCGATACGGAAATATCCGTATCGGGGAGATTAAACGTTCTTGTTTGCCTTTTTCCTCTATTTTTTTCCAATACGGAAAATACTATTGATATTTTATGTATTTTTGCATATTTTATAAAGCGAAATAGTTTATTTTATATTGAATAAATATGGAAAATACAAGACAACAAAAAGTGGCAAAACTGATTCAAAAAGAATTGTCCGAAATATTCAGACAAGAAGGACAGAATTGGACTCCTGCCGCTATATTGACGGTTACAAGAGTGGATATTGCCAAAGACCTGTCTTTTGCAAAAGTATATCTCAGTATTTTTTCTACAGGCAACAAACACCTTGTTTTTGAATCAATTGAACAAACCAAAAAAGAAATACGATTCAAACTCGGACAAAGAGTGAAAAACCAACTGCGTATCATTCCCGAATTGGCTTTTGTCTTTGATGACACGTTGGATTATATAGAAAATATAGATAAATTACTCAAACAGTGAATGTCAGTTTTTGGATAGCCAAGCGATACCTTTTTGCAAAAAAATCGCACAATATCATCAACCTCATTTCTATCATTTCACTTATCGGCATTTCGGTAGCAACAGGGGCCATGTTTATTGTTTTGTCCATGTTCAACGGATTGCAAAACTTTATCGGACAAACATTTAATGCTTTCAATCCGGATTTGGAAATCACACCCAAAGAAGGAAAAATAATCAGCGATACAACTCTTCGCCTGTCAAATATCATAGCCATGCCCGATGTTGAATACTGTTCGGGAGTGTTGGCAGACAAAGTGGTTTTTGTAAAAAATCAGGAACAATATATCACCACCATAAAAGGCGTGGCAACAGACTATGCCCGCATGACCCGTATGGACACCATTGTAACGGAAGGAAAATTTTTGTTGAAAAAAAACAACGTACCTTTTGCCGTCTTGGGTGGTGGTGTTGCCTACCGGTTAAACTGCAATATAAACAACCCCGTAGAAAACCAATTGAAAATATACTATCCAGACCGAACAAAAAAACGGATTTCTGCAACAGGAACGGATGCTGTGTTGTCTCAAACCATTATCCCTTCGGGCATATTCCATACCTACACCAATTATGACAACCAATTTGTTTTTGTTCCGATTGATTTTGCCAGAAATATCTTAAACTACCCTTCGGGATTTACTTCAATAGAAATAAAATGCAAAAAAAATAAAATCAATAAAGTACAAAAACAACTGACAAGTGAATTCGGAGACCAATTTTTCATTAAAAACGCTTATCAACAGGAAGAGGATTTATATAAAGTGATGCAATCGGAAAAATGGGCTATTTATCTCATTTTGTCTTTCATCCTCCTTATTGCTTCCTTTAATATGATGGGAATGATGTCTATTTTGATTTTAGAGAAGAAAAATCAAATAAGCACCCTGTTTTCTTTGGGAATAAGCAACAAGCACATCAAACAGATATTTTTGTACGAAGGTCTGCTTATTGTAAGCATCGGCATTCTTATTGGATTTGTTATCGGATTGATATTCTGTTTTTTGCAATACAAATTCGGCATTATTTCCTACGGAGACGGGTCTTATCTCATTTCCGCCTATCCGGTACAGATACGATTCACCGACATTATTCTGATTGCCGCAGTGGTATTGCTGATTGCCTTACCGACTGTTTATATTCCGACAAAAAAATTAACAATAAATTTTACCAACAACTCATAAAATGAAATATAGATTGAAAAAAATAGTATTTATCCTATTTTGCCTGATGTCTTTATGGGCATGCTCCGACAAGGAACCCGTTCGGCTAATCGGAGAAACGCAGGGAACATACTATATGCTCACTTATTTTGACGACAAAGACAGGGATTTTCAAAAACAATTGGACAGCATTCTGTCTTTAATAGACGAAACCGCTTCGGTTTACAATCCCAATTCCATCATTTCAAGAATAAACAACAATGATACTGATGTACAAATAAATGAGGATTTTAAAAATCTGATTGTCCTTTCACAAACTATTAGCAAACAAACAAACGGTTATTTTGACATTACCATTGCCCCTTTGATTAATCTCTGGGATTTGGAAAAATTGGACAGTTTGCACATTCCTGCTGAACAAATAGATAGTGTAAAACAATTTGTCGGCTGGAACAAAATAAAACTTGAAAACAATCGTCTTTATAAGGAAAACAACAATATCAAATTGAATATGAATGCCATAGCACAAGGCTATACCGTACAAAAATTTACCGATTTTTTGAAAAACGAAGGTGTTCAGAATTTTATCTTGGACATTGGCGGCGAAGTGTTTGCCTCCGGTACTAAAAACGGACAACCTTGGCGGGTAGGCATAGAAAAACCTGCTGTCAACAAATATGACAATCGGACCGTTGATGTGATTTTAGAGCCTAAAAACCAATCGGTTGTAACATCCGGAAATTACCGTAAATATAAAATAATAGATGGACAAAGATATAGCCATATTATTGATATAGAATCCGGTTATCCGGCAAGAGACAGTTTGTTGAGTGTTACCGTTTTGCATGACAATGCCGCCTTTGCCGATGCCTATGCAACGGCTTTGATGGCAATGGGTTATGAAAAAGCCATTGAATTTGCCCATCGCAATCCGGATTTGGGTTTCTTTTTCATCTATGCCTCCCATGAGGGAACAAAAAGTTTTGCCACCGACAAAATGAAACAGATTATCGTTTCTGAACAAATTTCGGATTGGAGAGGAAATATAGAAGATTAATTTTTTGTTTAAATTATGTATCTTTCGGAAATACAAATAGTTAATTTTAAAAATTATCAAGAAAAAAGATATTCGTTTTTGCCTAACATCAATTGTATTGTAGGATTAAACGGTGTGGGGAAAACCAACCTGCTTGACGCTATTTATTATCTGTCAATGTCCAAAAGTTATTTCAGCAACATGGATAATATGAATATCCGGCATGGTGAGGATTTTTTCGCCATTCATGGAGATTTTGTCTTTGACGATGTTGCCGGAAAAAGCAGAGTGAGTTGCATTCAACAAAACGGAAAAAGAAAAATATTGAAATTCAACGATAAAGAATATTCCCGACTGGCAGACCACATCGGATTGATTCCCTCTGTAATGATTTCGCCTTACGATACCGATTATATTAATGGAATGGCAGATGTACGGAGAAGATATTTTGACAGCATTCTTTCGCAACTTAACAAAGACTATTTGGACAAAATAATGTCTTACAACAAATTGCTTGCCCACAGAAATGCCTTGTTGAAACAAATGTATGACAACAACCGTTTGGTTGAAGACGAATTATCGGTATGGGACGAACAGTTGGCAAATTATGCCCAATTTATTTATGAACAAAGAAAAAACTTTATCCAAGATTTTTTGCCGATTTTTGTCCATTATTTTTCCACAATAACAGCACACAAAGAACAAGTCAATATTCAATATCTATCTTCTTTGGCTCAAGCAGATATGCTGACTTTACTACAAGAAAACAGACAAAAGGACTATTATTCCCAACATACTTCCTGTGGCATACACAAAGATGATTTTCTGTTTGAAATGAACAATTTTACAGTCAAACGTTATTGCTCACAGGGGCAACAAAAATCATTTTTGATAGCCCTCAAATTGGCACAAGGAGATTATATCAGACAACTGAAAGACAAGGCTCCGCTTTTGCTTTTAGATGATATTTTTGACAAATTGGACGAAAACAGAATTGCCGAACTTATCCGCATGGTAAACGGAAACGATTTTGGACAAACTTTTATTACTGACACCGATAAGAATAGAATTGTTAATTTGCTAACAAGCAATAACATAGAATTTAACCTCATAGAGTTATAAAATATGATAAAACTGATCATTTTTGATTTGGACGGCACTTTGCTATACACTTTGGAAGACCTTGCCAATAGTTGCAATTTTGTTTTGGAAAAATACGGGCAAAAAAAACACGCTATTGCAGACTACAAATATTTGGTCGGCAGTGGAGTGAAAATGTTGTTGCAAAAGGCTTTTGGAGAAAATTTTCCTTCCCAATACCGCCAAAATATTCTTGACGACTTTCTACAACACTATGCCGTTCACCAATATGACACAACACGTCCTTATACGGAAATACCTATGGTGCTTCATATTTTACAAGAACAGAACAAAATGCTTGCTGTTGCCTCCAACAAAATGGACAACGCAACCAAATTATTGATAACCGAATATTTTCCAACCATCAATTTCAATATAGTTGCAGGGGCAACAGAAAACCTGCCGACAAAACCCAATCCGACTATTGTCAATAATATAATGGACTATTGTGGCGTAACTTCAGCAGAAACCCTCTATATCGGAGACAGCGATATAGATATGGAAACGGCAAAAAATGCCGGCGTAAAAAGTATCGGAGCCTTGTGGGGCTATCGGACCAAAAAAGAATTAACAGAAGCAGGAGCGGATTTTCTTGCCCTGTCTCCCATCGATATTATAGAAATTGTGGCAAACAACAAATAAATCGGATATTATTTGTTTCTATTATAATACATTACCGCCGTATTTATCAAATATTTTTCAGAAAACTTTTTTAACAAACTTTAAAAAAAGAAAGGTAAAATACAAATATTAAAAAAAAATATTATACCTTTGCATTCGCATATAGCCACGGGATGTGGCGCAGCTTGGTAGCGCGCTTCGTTCGGGACGAAGAGGTCGCAAGTTCGAATCTTGTCATCCCGACCTGTAATATATGGTTCCGTAGCTCAGCTGGATAGAGCAACAGCCTTCTAAGCTGTGGGTCCTGCGTTCGAATCGCAGCGGAATCACCAAAAGAGTTGATATTGAAACAACTCTTTTTTTGTATTAATACCTTAAGCATTTCTGAAAAAAATGCTACTTTTGTAATTCTAATTTTTATACAAAAAATGAGTGCTTTATTAGAAATAAAAAATTTGTGTGTATCTGTTGAAGAAAAAGAGATACTGAAAGGTGTTAATCTGACCATAAACAGAGGTGAAGTGCATGCCCTAATGGGACCTAACGGCAATGGGAAAAGCACTCTGGCTGCAGTCATTGCAGGAAACGAAAAATTCAAAGTTACCCAAGGGGAAATTATCTTTAAAGGCAAAAATCTTTTCGATTATTCTATCGAAGACAGAGCCAGAGAAGGTATTTTTCTCGGATTCCAATATCCGGTGGAAATAAAAGGCGTCAGTATGACCAATTTTATGAAAACCGCTCTCAACGAAATCAGAGCCTACAAAGGATTGCCACAAATGTCTGCTCCCGAATTTTTAGCAAAAATGGAAGAAAAGAAAAAAGTGGTGGAACTAACGGCTAAATTATCCAATCGTTCTGTTAATGAAGGTTTTTCCGGAGGTGAAAAAAAACGGAACGAAATTTTTCAAATGGCTATGTTGGAACCCGAACTGGCTATATTGGACGAAACGGATTCAGGGTTGGATATTGATGCCTTACGTGTTGTTGCCAATGGTGTCAACAAACTTAAAACGCCTGAAAACGCAACTATAGTCATCACCCACTACCAAAGATTGTTGGATTACATTGTCCCCGATTTTGTTCATATTCTTTATGAAGGAAAAATTGTTATGACTGGCGACAAAACTTTGGCTCTCAAGTTGGAAGAAAAAGGATACGATTGGGTAAAACAAGAATTAAACCTGAATGCCTGACAATAAAAGCGTTTTATATCTAATCCCGACACCACTGGGAGAAACAAATATAGAAGACATTCTGCCAAGCGGTAACTTGTCAATAACAAACGAATTACGATATTTTGTTGTTGAGCAAATACGCACAGCAAGACGTTTTTTGAGAAAAATAAACCCTTCTTTTCCTATTGATGATTGTCGTTTTTTTGAATTAAACGAACATACCCAGTCTCAATTTAAAACACAGGAAATTATTGATTTGCTGCAACAAGGGAACTCTGTCGGCTTACTTTCTGAAGCCGGACTGCCTTGCGTTGCCGACCCGGGCAATATAGTAGTGGCCGCCGCTCAAGAAAAACAAATCAAAATAAAACCTTTGGTCGGTCCTTCCTCTTTGATGTTGGGACTGATGGCTTCGGGATTTTGCGGACAAAATTTTATGTTTCACGGCTATCTGCCTGCCAACAAATACGATTTGGCAACAAAAATAAAACAAATGGAATCCAATTTGATAAAATTCGGCACTACCCAAATATTTATTGAAACACCTTATCGCAATATTCAGTTATTCAATACCTTATTAAATACATGTCACAC
>JAFZUH010000090.1 GCA_017618435.1 Bacteroidales bacterium
AAAAAGCAGCATTGCTGCTACCTTTGTCGGGATAGCAAGATTCGAACTTGCGACCTCCTGCTCCCAAAGCAGGCGCGATAACCGGACTACGCTATATCCCGTTCCTCTTACAATTGGCGGAGAAGGGGGGATTCGAACCCCCGGTACCCTTTCGAGTACGACAGTTTAGCAAACTGCTGGTTTAAGCCACTCACCCACCTCTCCAACAATTTCAGATACTGCAAAGGTACAACTTTTTTTTATGCAAATCTTATTTTTTCCAATTTTTTTTTCAAACAGGAAAAAATCCGACAAATAAAATAGCCTCCCTATTATCAAATTTATATATTTCCTTTTTCTTGCATGCCGTACACAACAACAAGCCTGCAACAGCCACAATAAACGGCATACTACCCATTGCTTTCTTCATCGTATTTGTTTTCTGTAAAAATTATCTTATTCTTTTTCAAGACGAAATATTCTGCAAATATACAAAACAATTTAATAGACGTAATTTTCTAGAAAAACACAAAAAAATGCTACCTTTACACACAGAAAAAAAGAAATGGGCATAAAAGGAAAACACTCAAATACAGACTATTTAGGGAAAGACAATATCGCTAAATTACTTTTTTCGTATTCGTTGCCGGCAATTTTGGCAATGACGGTAGTTTCTTTTTATAACATTATAGACCGTATTTTTATCGGACAAGGTGTCGGACCTTTAGCTATTTCGGGTTTAGCCATTACATTTCCATTGATGAACCTTTCTGCGGCCTTTGGAGCCTTGGTGAGTTCAGGAGCCTCTACAATGATTTCCATTCGTTTAGGCGAAAAGCAACCCGCATCTGCCATGCGGTTTTTGGGCAATGCTTTCACCATCAATATTATTATTGGCTTGCTTCTATCTATATTCGGACTTATTTTTCTAGACCCTCTCTTGCTGCTATTCGGTGCCACCGCCGAAACGTTGCCCTATGCAAGAGATTTTATGCAAATTATTCTTATCGGCAATATTTTCACCCACTTGTGTATTGGGTTAAACAATATATTAAGAGCCTCCGGTTATCCAGTCAAAGCAATGGTAACATCTTTAATTACAGTCGCTTGCAATTTAGCATTGGCTCCGTTGTTTATATTTGTCTTCAACTGGGGCATAAAAGGAGCCGCATGGGCTACTGTTATCTCTCAAATTATAGGTACGGTTCGCGTAGTAATTCATTATTTAAACAAAAACAACAATGTTTATTTCAGGAAACGTTATCTCCGTATAAAATGGTCTGTTTGCGGAAAAATCATCACCATGGGCATGTCTTCTTTTTTAGTGAATTTATGTGCTTGCATTGTTGTGATTATCATCAATAGAAGTTTGATAAAATATGGCGGCGTCTATGCCGTTGGAGCCTACGGAATAGTAAACAGTATTGTCAGTTTGATTGTTTTGTTGGTTTTCGGGTTCAATTTGGGTATGCAACCTCTTGCCGGCTACAATTATGGGGCAAAAAAATATGACAGAACGCTTACTATCTTGAAATATTCCTTGTTTGTGGCAACATGTATTACAACTTTCGGTTTTTTGTTGGGAATGCTATTTCCCGAACCTCTTGCCAGAGCTTTCACTTCCGATAATGAATTGATAAAACTAACCGTTAACGGAATGAGAATTACGGTATTGGCATTTCCTATTGTAGGCTGTCAAGTAGTGGCATCAAATTTTTTCCAAGCGGTAGGCAAACCCAAAATTTCCATTTTTCTATCCGTATCCCGACAAGTGTTGTGTCTGATTCCTGCCCTATTGATTTTCCCGAAATTTTTCGGGCTAAACGGCGTATGGTATTCTTTGCCTTTCGCAGACCTTACCGCCTCTGTTTTTGCTATTATCGTGCTAATTCTCAATTCTTCAAAAATAAAAAGAACTATTAATATTTCTCAACCATAATTTATGAGCAATTGAATATAAATCTATCAAACTAAAATGACTACAATAGAAAACATCTTATTGACAGACAAAAACGAAGGACAAACCATATTGTCTTTTCTAAAAAAATACGATGCCGAACAAAGGAGAATATTTGTTTTGTGCAACCCGACAACGCAAAAACAATGTTTGCCGATATTAGAACAAATGCTGCCCAACAAATTGTCGGCTCAAGTTATTGTTTTACCCATAGAAGAATCAACCAAAGACATCAATACTTGTAATCAGATTTGGCAAACCTTGTTGGATTTTCAAGCTGATAGAAAAAGTGTTTTGTTGTGCTTGGGAGGAGGAGTTATTTGCGACATAGGCGGTTTTGTCGCCGCTTGTTTCAAAAGAGGCATGGAACATATTTTGATTCCCACAACCCTGATGGCACAAATAGATGCCGCTATCGGCGGCAAAACCGCTATCAACTTCTGCAACGAAAAAAATCAAATAGGATTATTCGCTCCCGCAACCAAAACAATCATTTTTCCAGAATTTTTAGAAACATTGCCTCAACAAGAACTTTTATCTGCCTTTGCAGAAATGTTGAAACATGGACTAATTGCCGATAAAAACTATTGGGAACGACTTATAAACATTAATCATATATAAGAAATAAAAAACAAAGACCTTATTCTGCAATCTATAAAAATAAAAACAACTGTTTGTGCCAAAGACATAACAGAAGAAAACGAACGCAAAAAACTAAATTTTGGACATACTATAGGTCATGCTCTTGAAGCGTTCTTGTTGAAACACAATACTTCAAGGATAACACACGGACATTGTGTTGCCATCGGAATGATAGCGGAAACTTTTTTGTCGCAACAAAAAGGGTTGTTATCTTCCGAAAAGTGTAATATTATTTTCCAAAATTTGTTGTCTTTTTTTCCGATTTTTGATATTAATCCCAATGCTTATGAACAAATTGTTGCCAATTTGCAATTTGACAAAAAAAGAGTCGGAGCAAATTACAATTTCACCCTTTTGTCGGATATAGGCGTTGCTGAAATAAATCAACAAGTGGAAAAAGAAGAAATATTCAAAGCATTAGTTTTTTGTTTTGAAACACTAAAAGAACGGAAAAAATGATACTTTTGCATATTTGCATCAAATATCTGTTTTGTTTGATTTTTATAAAAACAATTAAAGTTAAATGATAGAGAAAATAAAAGAAGAATTTTCTGTACTTCAACAAGATATATACGGAAAACCTTTGATATATTTGGACAATGCCGCAACAACACAAAAGCCGATTAGTGTGCTGAATGCTGTTGAAAACTATTATCGTAGCATCAATAGCAATGTTCATCGTGGGGTACATCGTTTGAGTATTTTGGCGACAGAAGCATACGAACATGCCCGTATAAGCATACAACAATTTCTCAATGCCCAACACGCACATGAAATTGTTTTTACCAGAGGTACAACAGAATCTGTAAATCTCGTTGCACAAGGTTTTGCAAACGCCATACTCCAACAAGACGATGAAGTGATAGTTTCAACCATGGAACATCACTCTAACATTGTCCCTTGGCAATTGGCAGTTGAAAAATGCGGGGCAAAACTGAAAGTGATTCCTATCAACGAAATCGGTGAAATTGATATGGAATATTATCAAAATCTGTTTTCTGAAAAAACAAAAATAGTAGCCGTAACACATGTGTCTAATGTTTTAGGCACCATCAACCCCATCAAAAAAATGATAGAAACAGCCCATGCTCATCAAGTGCCAATTTTGATAGATGGGGCTCAAGGAATAAAAAGCACAAAAGTAGATGTACAAGATTTGGATTGTGATTTTTATTGCTTTTCCGGACATAAAATTTATGCTCCAATGGGTATTGGTGTTTTGTATGGCAAGGAAAAATATTTGGAACAGTTACCTCCATACCAAGGTGGTGGAGAAATGATAAAAAATGTAAGTTTTGAAAAAACAACATTTAACAGTCTGCCATTCAAGTTTGAAGCTGGCACACCTAATGTTGGAGGAGCCATAGGTTTAGAAGCAGCCATTAATTTTATGCTGAAAATCGGAATAGAAAACCTTTTGACACATGACAAAACTTTGCTTGACTATGCACAAAAGAAAATGCAGGAAATTGAAAATATACATTTTATTGGTCAAGCGAAAAACAAGGCTGCCGTTATTTCCTTTTTACTGGGCAAGGCTCACCCTGCAGATGTCGGCACTTTGTTGGATACCATGGGCATCGCTGTCAGAACAGGGCACCATTGTGCAGAACCTTTGATGAACCGCTATAAAATACCCGGAACCGTCAGGGCTTCTTTCGCCATTTATAATACCAAAGATGAAATAGACAATTTAGTTGAAGCCCTAAAAAAAACAAACATAATGCTATCTTAAAACACTAAATATGAATAAAATAAAATTTATCTACCCAATACTTTCAGCGTTTTTGCTCTGTGCTTGCCAACCAAGCACAGACTACAACACACCAATCAACGAAACAGAAGAAACAGTTCGTCCTGTTTTTGATGAAGATACAGCGTTTGCCTACATTGAAAAACAAGTTTCTTTCGGTCCAAGAGTGCCCAATAGTCCTGCCCATGAAAAATGTGCAGATTTTTTGATAGAAGAATTGGAAAAATGGACAGATACTGTTTATGTTCAAACATTTGAAGCCACGGCCTACAACGGTCAGAAACTGAAAGGCAAAAATATTATTGGAGTATTCAACAAGGAACATAACAACAGAATTTTGCTCGCCGCTCATTGGGATTCAAGACCATACGCCGACAATGACCCTGACATCGCCAATAGTCGCAAACCAATAGACGGAGCCAAC
>JAFZUH010000091.1 GCA_017618435.1 Bacteroidales bacterium
CTGCCAAAACAGCAGGAACACTCAAACAAACTACCGTGGCAACGGTGGCTGCCAAAGTTTTGTTCATATATTTTTTTATCAATGCAAAAATGGCATATACGCCCAAACCTATCCACATGGAAAATGCGTAGAACGAAGCGGCAAACGCATAGTCCCTTTCACGGGGTTGATAAGCATACATATTCAGATAAACACCTATGGCAATACCTGTCATGATGAACAACATCAGCACAACGCCCCAATTTTTTCTGTCTTTCATAAAATGGAACACGCAACCGATAATTCCCAACAAAAGCGGCAAGAAATAATATTTGTTAGCCCCTTTGTTTTTCATGTGTTCGGGCATATCTTGCGGTCCCAAACGTGCCTCATCGATAAAATTGATACCGCTGAGCCACTCACCGGAACGTTTGTTGCCAAAACCTTGGTCTAAGGTTTGACGACCGACAAAATTCCACATAAAATACCGGCCATACATATACCACATTTGATAATCGAAGAAAAATTTCAGATTTTCGCCGAATGTAGGAATATTGGGTACGGCTTGTCCATTGACATAATTCACATCAGGACCTGTAATGTCCGCCCATATTTTGTATTGTCTGATATTGCCTTCATCTCTGTTGGACCACATACGCGGGAACAATGTGCAATCTTCACCAAAATAAACGGCAATGGAATTTTTGCGTTCGTCAGCAATAACATATTTCCCTTTGATGGTCAAATTGGGATATTTGTTATTATTGGCTTCGACGAACTTTTCCGCATCCGCTTTTTGATAGAAATGAATTAAATCTCCTGTACTTTCACTTGAAACAACATAGTTTTTCACATAAACAGGCGTTCCGTCTTTGTATTCTTTAACGCGGCTGTTGTAATATTGACCATAAACCAAGGGATTGGAACCATATTGGTCGCGGTTCAGATACGCCAGCAATGCCACTGCATCTTCAGGATTGTTTTCATCTATCGGAGGATTGGCATTGGAACGGATAGGCAACATCAAAAATGTGGAATAGCCTATCAACAAAAACGTAAACGATAATAGAATAAGGTTCAACAATGGTTTTTGTTTTTTGATACTATACCAAGTTCCCCATACCAACAAACCTGCTATAATCAAAAAATAAACAATGGTTCCCACATTAAAACCTGTATTGAAGGTATTGGTGAACAAGCGTTCAAACGAACCCGAATATTTTACTATCAATGGAATGATACCCCATAGAATAACACCTACCAATGCCACCGAGATAAGCAAAGCATATATCAATCCTTTGGTTGACGGTTTGAATTTACGAAAATAAACTATCAATCCCATGGCAGGAATGGTTAGCAAATTCAGCAAGTGAACACCGATAGACAAACCGATTACAAAGAAAATAAATATTATCCAACGATAGGAATAGTTTTCATCGGCAACGGCGTCCCATTTCAAGATAGCCCAAAATACCAATGCCGTGCAAAACGAAGACATCGCATAAACCTCTCCTTCTACCGCCGAAAACCAAAACGTATCGGTAAAAGTATAAGCCATAGCCCCGACAAGAGCACTGCCAAACACGGCTACCGCTTTTGCTGTGGTAAACTCTGCATTGTTTATTGTCGCTAATTTTCTGCCTAACATGGTCAATGCCCAAAACAGAAACAAAATGGTAAAGCCACTGCACAACGCCGACATCGCATTGATACAATAAGCCACTTTGGTAACATCTCCATTGGCAAACAAACTAAACAAACGACCTATCAATTGGAATGTGGGTGCTCCGGGAGGGTGCCCTACTTGCAATTTATATGCAGTGGATATATATTCCCCGCAATCCCAAAAACTTACTGTTGGCTCGGCTGTCATCAAATACACCGCTGAGGCTATGATACAAACAACCCAACCAAGTACATTGTTAATTGTTTTGTAATACTTTAACATATAATTATTTTTTTAAGTTCAACTTTAGATGGCTTCAAATTGTTTCAGAAAACGAATATCATTTTCAAAGAACAAACGAATATCTTTTGTTTTGTACAATTGTTGCGTAATACGTTCCACACCCAAACCGAAAGCGAAACCGCTATAAACATTGGGGTCAATATTCATATTTTTCAACACATTGGGGTCTACCATACCGCAACCCAGTATTTCCACCCAACCGGAATATTTGCACAAGTTGCAACCTTTGCCGCCGCAAATATCACAGGAAATATCCATTTCAGCCGATGGCTCCGTAAACGGGAAATAAGACGGACGAAGACGAATGTTGATATGATTGCCGAACATTTCTTTTGCAAAATACAACAATGTTTGTTTCATATCGGCAAAAGAAACATTTTTGTCTATATACAATCCTTCTATCTGATGAAAAATACAATGGGAACGGGCGGTTACTATCTCATTTCTGAACACTCTGCCCGGGCAAATAACCCTAATGGGCGGCTTACTCGCCTCCATTACCCGTACTTGTATAGAAGAAGTGTGTGTCCGCAAAAGCACATCGGGGTCTTTTTCCACAAAAAAGGTGTCTTGCATATCTCTGGCAGGGTGTTCCGGCGGAAAATTCAATGCACTGAACACATGCCAATCGTCTTCTATCTCGGGGCCTTCGGCTACCGTAAAACCTATTTTGGAAAATACATCATAGATTTTCTTTGTAACCACAGAAATAGGGTGTCTTGCCCCTATTGCCATACTATTGGCAGGACACGACAAGTCCAATTCATCAACCTGTTGGGTATATTTGCTTTCTATCTGTGATTTCAGATTTTCCACTTTGGACAAGACCATATTTTTCAAAATATTGACATTTTGTCCGAATGTTTTTCTTTCTTCTGCGGGAATATTCCTGATATTGTCAAAAAGAACGGTCAATTCGCCTTTTTTACCCAAATATTTCAATCTGAAACGTTCCAACTCTTCCATGGAAGACGATGTAAACGCTTCTATTTCTTGTTTGAACTGTTCTAACTTTTCACTCATTATTTTTTCACTATTTTCATAGAAATAATTCTCACATCTTCCAACGGACGATTATTTCTATCTGTTTTAACTTTTGCAATTTTATCTATCACATCAAGCCCCTCTACGGTTTCGCCAAAAACGGTATAAGCCCCGTCTAAATGAGGAGTGCCGTTATCGTTTTGCACCAAATAGAATTGAGAACCCGATGATGCTCTTTCAGGATTGACATGGTCGCCCATTCTGGCTGCCGCCAAAGCACCTTTTTTGTGTTTTATTTGCGGCAAAATTTCAGCAGGAACGGTATAATCTGGACCGCCCATACCTAACATTTGACCTTGTGGAGCGTTTTTGGAGTCAGGGTCTCCCCCTTGAATCATAAAGTTATAGATAACCCTATGAAACAACAGACTGTCATAATAATGTTCTTGCACCAATTTCACAAAATTATCCCGATGTTGAGGGGTTTCGTTGTACAATTTTACTTTAATGTTTCCTTGTGTCGTACTTATTTGCACCAAAATTTCTTTATTCTGCATCTTTTTTTTATTTCTTTCTCTCCCGTTTACCGTTGTTGGCACTACTAAAAACATAGCAAAAACAAGCAATATCAAACCCGATTTGGAATATTTTTTCATTTTCTCCACTTGTTTATAAAAATAATTCTATTATAAAAACGTTTTGTATCAAAATAAAATATAATTTTGCACTATCTTATTTTATAGGTGCAATATTACAAAAAAAAATTCAAAAAAGAAACGTTTTAGACATCAAAATATTATTCCATGAAAAGAATTAAATTTATTTCGTTTGCTGTTGCAGTTGTTTTCATCGCTTTTACAAGCATAAGTTCGTGCAAATCAGCACAAGAATGCAAAGGTGTAGTCATGGTTACCACCACTGACGAAAATGGTGATAAAATCCCTGTTGCCGAATGTCAATTAACAATAGGCGAACCTACTTTTGCTGAAGACATCTACCGTATAGTTACCACTGATGAAAACGGCCAATACGAAGGTGTTTGGAAACATGATGCCTATCTGAAAGTGGCAGCAGAGAAAAAAATAAACAATCGTACTGTCAAGGGAACATCTTTCTTAAAACTAAACAGAGGAGAAACAACTGTAATAGAAATTTTGCTTAAATAAGCGATTTTACAGCAAGTAAATCCACATTTACATAAATATGGATAATTTTGCTTTGATATATTGTTCTGAAAGCAGCAATTTGTGTTTTTCTGCAACAAAAACCATTACCTTTGACAATAAAAACATTTGTTTATCTACTAACAGCAAAACACAAATAGCAGAAAACGAATCATGTCTGCTTGTTTTTTACGGAAAAATATTATTTCCCGCTGAAATTGTCTCCGCATTGGCCGACAAATACAGTCCCGACAATCAGGCAAACAATATTTTATTATTGTACCAAACCATGCAAAGCAAGGCATTTACCTTACTGAAAGGCATTTGGAGTGTGGTAATTTGGGACAAACAAACACATTCAATTATAGCAGCCTGCGACCCCATTGGCAATCAAGCCTTGTATTATTTTGTTTCCCCAAAAACATTGGCTATTGCCGCCGCCCCTCAAACCATATACAGCATACTTCCGCAGGCAAGGACATTAGACATTGCATCTATACAGGATTATTTGTGCTGGGGCAATATTTCTAATCACAATCAACATTTTTATGCGGACATAGAAAGGCTGCAACCTTCCTACTACCTTACATACCATATAACTGACAACACATTTTCAACAAATCAATATTATTCTTTACCCTTTAAGGCTTGTACGGCTCCCTACAACGAATACGAAGAACCCTATTTCGCTGACAAATTACGCCAGCAAATTATAGACAGTATAAAAGTAGCCTTTGAAAATAAAACTAAAATGGCCATTGGTTTGAGCGGTGGATTGGACAGTTCCAGCATTGCCTGTGTAGCCCATCGTTTTTGCCCCGATACCCAACTCACTGCATTCACAATGGTAAACAAAGAAGACGGAGGTGAGGCTTTTTGGGCAGAAAAAATAATAAAACAAACAGGCATAC
>JAFZUH010000092.1 GCA_017618435.1 Bacteroidales bacterium
ATATCGGCCTTGATTTTTTCGGGTATTGTGCTTGCTGGACTATGTATTTTGAGAGATTGTAGGGCTGCCATATGGCAGCCCTACAATCTCTCAAAATACATAGTCCAGCAAGCACAATACCCGAAAAAATCAAGGCCGATATAAAATATCGGCTTTGTTTGAATGTGTATGATAAAACTCTTATTCTACGACAAATTTCCGTACATTGTTGCCGATACGGACAAAATACATTCCCTTGGACAAGTCTTGAATATTTATCACAATACTTTCGCTTATATTGTTGAAGCGTTTGATTGTTTGTCCCATGGCATTTACTATTTGAATAGCTGTTGGCTGCTCCAAACCGCTGATTGTGATTTGATTTTTAGCCGGATTGGGGTATATTCTTACGGCATTGTTTGCCGCCATTCCGTCTTGTATGCCTGTTGTGGATTTGGTGAAGTGGGCTATTAAGGTCATGCCTTCTTCCCAAACAAGCGTACGCGGATTATCGGTGTTGTTGCCGTCTTTGCGGGTCATGGTCTGACCGTTCATGCGGTCTTCCCAATAGGCAAAGGTATAGCCCGGCTTGGGTATGGCCAACACTATCATCTGTGGATTGTCCAGTGTAGGCTGACGTAACATCTGAACATCTCCTTGATTGGTATCTACCGTACGGACATATTTGGAAACAAAATAGGCTACCAATGCCGTATCTTGGGTTACCGTAATGCTTCTTGGATTCTGCGTGTTGCCGTCACTCCAATGGTGAAACTCATAGCCCGTATTAGGCAAAGCGATAAAAGTCGCTTGCGGATTATCTTGAGACGGCTGTACAACTATTTGTATGGTACCCTTGTTTACATCTTCCGATGTTACTGAAAAATTGTACCATTGTGGCGATGTTGCAGTAAAATAAGCGACCAATATTGTATCTTGCGTTACCGTAAGGGTACGCGGATTTTGGGTATTGCCGTCACTCCAACGTGTAAAGGTATAACCCGTTTGAGGTAAGGCAATAAAAGTTGCCTGCGGATTGGATTGCGTTGGTTGTGTTACTATTTGGATTGTTCCCTTATTCGTATCTTCTGACACTACCGAAAAGTTGTACCATTGTTGTGATGATGATGTAAAACAAGCGACCAATATTGTATCTTGTGTTACCGTAAGGGTACGTGGATTTTGCGTATTGCCGTCACTCCAACGTGTAAAGGTATAACCCGTTTGAGGTAAGGCGATAAAAGTTGCCTGCGGATTGGTTTGGGTTGGTTGCACTACTATTTGGACAGTTCCCTTGTTGGTATCTTCCGACATAACAGCAAAGCGATACCATGGCTGTGAGGCATTTTTGAAATAAGCAACCAAAGCAGTATCTTTGTTTACCTTAAGCGTACGGGTGCTATTGGTATCCCTATCGCTCCAATGAGAGAACAGATAACCGCTATTGGGAATGGCATTGATTGTCCATACGGAATTGTTATTACAGGTTGGAGGTTCCGTAGTAGATACGCTACCCATAAGACTATCTTGCGAAGATACTGCATACTTATAGGATATTGATTCTAACAGATTGTAAAAGGCATTGAGGAATTGAATATACCATGCTATACTGCCACAAGGAATATATATAGGAGTGGTGTTGGGGACTCCTGCAAATGCACCTGTTCCCATTATTCTCGTTTGGGCTCCATAAAATGTTACTGAACGCAAACCGCTACAATTATAAAACGTACTATCCGGAATATACCTTACTTTATTTCCTATACACAAAGTAGAGAGATTGCTACATCCCGAAAATATTTTCCCCGAAGTATAACAATTTTCCGCATTAAAATTAACTTGTGCTAATCTACTGCAATTAGAGAACGCTCCATTGCCTATACTTATTATTGAATTGGATATGGTTACAGATGTTAAACCACTACAATTATAAAACGCAGAACTTCCTATACTTGTTACTGAATTCGGTATGGTTACAGATGTTAAA
>JAFZUH010000093.1 GCA_017618435.1 Bacteroidales bacterium
AAAAAAGGTAAAAAAATACAAGAATTTGTCTATTGTTTTGGCTGTTCTTGTTGTTGTTTTGTCAATAGTTTCCATCTATTCCCTCACCCATGTGAGAGAATATGTTGTCGCTGTTGAAGAATCTGAAAACACACAGATAGAATTGCAACGGGAATTGGATTCCATCTTACGGGAATATGAAACCATGAAAAATGAATATGGCGAAATCAATGCTGCCCTTGCAGAAAAAGATAGTGCTATTTTGGCACAAGCAGCGGAAATTGAAAGATTGATAAACAGTCAAGCCGATTATCGCCGTATCAAGAAAAAATTGGAATTGCTACAAAATCAAGGAAAAGAATATGTCAAATTGTTAGATTCTCTTTATACTGTCAATGCACAACTGACAGATGAGAACAAGGGTTTGGCACGTGAACTCGGACAAGCCAATCAAGAAAAAGAATCGCTGAAACAAGAAAGGGAAAATCTGCAACAAAAAGTGAATATTGCAGCCAAACTAAAAGCATATAATGTTTCATTGAAAGCATATACCAACAAAGATTCTGAAACAGACAAGGCCAAACGTGTAAAGAAACTCAAAGCACATTTCCTTTTAGGAGAAAACAACCTTGCAGAGGTCGGCAATATGAATGTCTATGCACGAATTTCCTTGCCCGATGGACGTGTTTTAGCCATTGGAAATGAAGATGCTTATAGTTTCTTTAACGATGGTAAACGCTTGCAATATACTGTAAAAGAAGTCGTTTATTATGAAAAAACATCAAAACAACTTACTTTAAGTTGGGCATTAAAACCGGACGATGTTGCAGTATCAGGCACCTATCATGTACAATTGTTTACCGATGAAGATTTTATCGGTGAGGCAAGTTTAACTTTGAAATAAACAAATAAAAATATATAAATATGGCTTTAGAAATTTTAGATAGCACATGGGAAAACCTTATCGCAGGAGAAACTCCAGTTGTGATGGATTTTTGGGCAGAATGGTGTGGTCCTTGTCGTGCCATTGCTCCAATTGTAGAAGAAATTGCACACAAATATGAAGGCAAGGTAATTATCGGAAAAGTCAATGTTGACGACAATCCTAATATTACCATGAATTTTGGTATTAAAAACATTCCAACTCTTATTTTTATGAAAGGCGGAGAAATTGTAGACAAACACGTTGGTGCTATCCGCAAAGAAGATTTGGAAGCAAAAGTGAATAACTTATTATAACTATTTTGATTGTGTAATCAGCAGTTAAAACGAAGAATATGTTCTTCGTTTTTTGTTATATATTCATATTGGAAACATATATTTAGTGAAAAATGAATAGAATAAACCATTGGCTGCTAACGATTGTATTTGTTGCTGTTACGGGAATGGCTTTTGCTCAATTGTCCAACCCCGTAAAATGGGCATGTGCCGTAAAAGACAACCCTAACAATACGGCAACAATTACTATCACCGCCCATGTGGATAACGGATGGCATTTGTATTCCCAACACAACACTTTGGGTTTGACCCAACCAACAGTTTTCACTTATTCACCCTCAAAAGATTACCAACTGATAGGTAAAACAACCGAACCTGCATACGTAGAACAAACCAACGAGTTTGGTACTGACAGGTTTTTTGACAGCCCTGTGGTTGTTTTCACTCAAAAAGTTAAAAATCTGACAAACAAAAATATTGTTATTTCCATAGAAATAGACGCTCAAGCCTGCACCGAAGGCAAATGCGTATTGGCAGGAGCATCTCTGTCGGCAAACATAAAAGGAATTGCCCTAACAGACACAAACACAATAGACATCGTAACCATAGACACTATTGGCAAACAAACACAAAATACTGATACAAATGAAAATACAGCATTATTATCCTCTAATGAAACATCAAGTGCACCTCCCTTGCATGAAAAATCAATGATGGCGGTATTTTGGATTTCGTTTCTGGCAGGTTTGCTTGCCTTAATCACCCCTTGTGTATTCCCAATGATACCAATGACGATAAGTTTCTTTATGAAAGAAAAAAACGGGCAACAAGGTTTAAAAAAATCTTTATTTTTTGGAGGTTCCATTATTTTTATTTTTGCCGTTTTAGGTCTTCTGCTGACATTGTTGTTGGGCAAAGATGCCATGTATATTATCAGCACGCATTGGATACCCAATCTTCTGTTTTTTGTCATCTTCATGATTTTTGCTTTTTCGTTTTTCGGATTGTTTGAAATTAGTTTGCCAAGTTCGTGGACAAACAAATCAGACAAAAAATCGGAAAAAGGCGGTTATGGCGGAGCATTTTTTGTTGCTTTGACAACAGTTTTGGTATCATTTTCGTGTACGGGTCCCATTTTGGGTGCCGCTTTGATTGAAATGTCATCAGGAACAAGCAATTCTATGGTTTTCTTCATATCCATGTTGGGGTTTGCTATCGGTTTTGCTTTGCCTTTCGCTCTATTGGCATTGTTCCCTTCTGTTTTGAAAAAAATCAAATCAGGTTCATGGCTCAATGCGGTAAAAATAGTATTCGGATTTTTGGAGATTGCACTAGGACTAAAATTTCTTTCTATGGCTGATTTAAGTGCCGGTTGGGGTATTTTAGACAGAGAAACCTTTTTGGCATTATGGATTGTCATTTTCTCTTTATTGGGTTTTTATCTATTAGGCAAATTGCGGTTCAAAGGAGATGAAAAACTTGAACACATAGGAATTGTTCGCTTATTTTTAGCCATCATTACATTCTCTTTTGTGGTTTACATGCTTCCCGGTCTTTTTGGTGCCCCACTAAAGGCAATATCCGGATACATTCCGCCCAAAACAACACAAGATTTTGATATGGAAAAACTGATACTTAAACATCAAGCATCTGCATCTGTTGCGGAACAATTGCCCAAAAACAGAAAATATGCCGATGAATTGCATTTTCCTGTAGGTTTTGACGGCTTTTTTGATTTGGAAGAAGCAAAAGCATACGCTAAAAAAGTTAATAAACCTATTTTTATTGATTTTACGGGCAAAACTTGTGCCAATTGTCGGGAAATGGAAACCTACGTTTGGACCAATCCCCAAATAATGGATTTACTGAAAAACAAATTTGTTATGGTAGCTTTGTATGCCGATGTAAATACCATTGAACTTGATGAAAAAGACTGGCAGACATTGGCTGACGGCACCATAATAAAAACATTGGGCAAAAAGAATCTGCACTACCAAATGACTAACTACAAAATGAATGCCCAACCCTATTATGTTTTAATAGATGCAGAAGGCAACAAACTCACCAAAGAACCTAAAGCATACGATAGAAATATTGATAATTTTTTGCAATTTCTACAGGAAGGATTGTCTAATTTTTACAAAAACTGATAACTATGGCAAAAATAAAAGACAAAAACAAAACTATCAATATCAAATATCGCAAGGCAGAGTTTGAGTATTTTCTTTTAACCCGCTATACCGCCGGTATTGTTCTCACTGGTACTGAAATCAAATCCATTCGGGCGGGGAAAGCAAGTTTTACAGACTCTTTCTGCTCTTTTTCCAATGGAGAATTGTGGCTGCACAACCTACATATCAGTCATTATTTGGCAGGAAGTTACAACAACCATGAACCCAAGCGAGACAGAAAACTGTTGCTCACCAAACGCGAATTGAGAAAAATACAAGCAAAATTAAATGAAAAAGGATTTACGGTTGTTCCCATTTCGCTGTATATCAACGAAAACGGATATGCCAAAGTAGATATAGCCATTGCAAGAGGCAAAAAAATGTATGACAAAAGAGAGGCTATTGAAAAAAGAGATAATATGCGAACAATGAATGTCGAACTTTGATTTTTAAATATAGTTAGTAATGAACGATTTAGAATCTACACAAAAAGTTGCCGTTATCGGTGGAGGCAGTTGGGCAACTGCCATTGTGAAAATATTGACAAACAACCTACCTTGTGTTTATTGGTGGGTAAGAGAACCTGAAATAAAGGAAGGCGTTGAAAAACATGGACTTAATCCTCTCTATTTGAGTTCTCCCCGTTTAAATACCCAACGGATAAAAATTTCCAATTCATTGGAAGAGGTTATTGCAAATGTGGACACTATTGTATTGGTAGTTCCATCGGCATACGTTCATACCACCTTGCAGAATTTATCCGACAAGGCTTTGATGAACAAAAATATTGTTTCCGCCATTAAGGGAATTGTCCCCGAAACAATGGAAACCATTTCTTCATATATAGAAAATCATTTTCATGTATCTGAAGACCGCATGTGCGTTGTTTGCGGACCTTCACATGCAGAAGAAATAGCAAGTGAAAGACTTACTTATTTGACTGCCGGCAGTCAGAACATGGATTTGGCAACTTATGTGGCCAAGTTGTTCGCCTGTGAATATGTGAGAATCAATACCTCTTTGGATATGAAAGGAATTGAGTTTTCGGTCGTTTTGAAAAACATTTATGCCTTGGCAGGAGGTATATTCCGCGGTGCCGGATATGGCGACAACCTGTTAGCACTTTTTAATGCAAACAGTATCAATGAAATGATACACTTTTTAAATATTGTTGTTCCTAACGGGCAAAGAGAATTCTGTTCGGCTTCTTATTTGGGCGATTTTCTTGTTACCGCTTATTCCCAATATAGCCGCAACCGCTCTTTTGGAATGATGATAGGGCGTGGCTATTCGGTAAAATCAGCCCAATTGGAATTGAAAATGATTTCTGAAGGTTATTATGCCTCAAAATGTATTCATGAAATAAAAAAGAATTATTCCATCAATACCCCGATTGCCGATGAAGTTTACAATATTTTATATGAACATGCTCCTATAAAAACAAGCCTTTCTAATCTGTTGAAAATAATGAGATAAGCACTTGTAACCTACTACCCAAAATCTTAAAGGGGGTTCAACCCAAGGAGAAAACATTGGTTCACTTTGGCAAAACCGATGAAATGAGAGGGAATCTTATATCGCTAAATATTTTTTAACGATAACAAATAAAAAAACAAATAGATAAAAGGCTTATCGTAAAATCTAATAAAGCAAAAAAGCCTTGTTAAATCAATACCGGCAAATTAAAATATATGAACAACACTTTAATTGACAATTCTTCAGAACAACTTTCAATGCTTCATACATTGAAAGAATGTTTTGCTTTGATTTTGATGTAAATGAATATGTAAAAACCAAATTTGCACATATTTCAAGAGAGGTGAAACAAAAATACGGAAAACCGTATGTTTCAATTTATCAGATTTCAAAGAAAGCATAAAACCAAAATTACTATATGTCTAAAAAAGAAACCTTACAACTATTTGAGCAAAAAAAAAGTCCGTACCGTCCGGGACGACCAAGAAGAAAAATGGTATTTCTCAATTGTGGATGTTTGCAGTGTGCTAACTGACAGTAAAGATGCCACAGCCTATTGGAGAAAACTAAAGCAGCGACTAAAAGAAGAAGGAAATGAAACCGTGACAAATTGTCACGGTTTGAAATTGCGTGCTGTTGATGGTAAAATGAGAATAACGGATGTTGCTGACATAGAGCAACTTTTTCGTATCATCCAATCCATTCCGTCACCAAAAGCAGAACCTTTTAAATTATGGATGGCACAGGTGGCAAGCCGACGCTTGGACCAAATGCATGACCCCGAATTGAATATCGACCAAGCCATTATGGACTATAAGCGTTTGGACTATTCTGAAAATCTTTTTTTATAAAAAACGGAATGAAAAAATCAACAAAAAACACATTGATATCCTCATTTTTTTTGTATATTTGCATTTTAATTATCGGATAGCAAAATGGAACAAAATATGTTATCAAGTAAGTCGTCGGTAAAGATAAATTATAAATTTGGCAAATGAAAGACATAATTAGTGACATAGAGTGTATCATCGCCAACATCACATGGAATAGTAATGATTGGAAAGAAACATCTTCTGATGATAGTGGACACAGGTGGGTTCAAGAAGGTAATGTGCCCCATGAAAGCTGGAATTTTGATTTTGACAACAAGAGGAATACAAAAGACAGAGTATTTGGGTATGCTAAATTCACAAATCAACCAAAAGACTATCTAAACAAAAAGTTTTTAGTGATCTTTAGATCACGTAATAATATAGTTGGGTTTTATGGCAATACTACAATTTGTGATTATACTGGCATATCAAAAAACGAGTCTTATAATATGATAGGTGATAAATCTCTTTCCCTATTATTAGAAAATAAAATTGAAGATCCATCTAAAGAATTACTATTTGGCAAAAAAAGAGTAGGGCAGAACGGATTTAATAAAATCACACAAAACGAGGCTTTATTGATACTAGATAAGGCAAAAGTTTTGAACCCTACTGAAAACAAAATTGACAAAATAAAGAATTGGTTATTACAAAATGCAGATACTATGGATTCTGGAATAAATCAAATCAAGAATATTCTTCTTCTCAAGAAAAATATCATCCTTCAAGGGGCACCAGGCACAGGAAAAACCTACAACACGGCAGCTTTGGCATTGAGCATTTGCGGAGAGACAATACCCGAAAAGCATGAAGATGTCATGAAACGCTATGACGAACTTCAAAAAGAAGGCCGTATTGGTTTCTGCACATTCCATCAATCAATGGATTATGAAGATTTTGTAGAAGGGATAAAACCAAGAACTGAAAACGGACATGTTTCATATGATTATGAAGACGGTATTTTCAAGAAAATGGTTGTCTTTTCAAAATATGCTTTTGTTGACAATCAAAAAAAATCCATTGTTGCATTCAAAAACTTTAATGAAAGATGGAATTTTCTTATTGATTCAATAAATGAAAATAAGTCATACGAATTTGTGACGAAGAATAATACCAAAATGACAGTCCTTGAAGTAACGGACAATTCGATAAAACTGCAAGGTGAGTCTGCTGTAAATGCAACCACTTGTTATAAAAATGAATTAGAAAAACTGTGGAATGTTTTCGGGGAAAGTAATTTGGAAGAAATAAAGAACTTCAATGTTGAATTTAGAAAACACGTGGGTGGGAATGAGACTGCAAAATACGCAATATTAAAGGCTCTTCAAAATGTGGTAATTGATAGTTATTACATTCAAGAGGATGATCAATTGGACTATGATAAGAAAAAAGAATTGGTGAGTAAACTGAATGATGAGGATTTCAAAATTGTTCCTAACAAGAATTTTGTTCTCATCATAGACGAAATTAACCGAGGCAATGTCTCAAAAATCTTTGGAGAGCTGATAACTTTGCTTGAAGCTGACAAACGTTTAGGTGGCGACCATCCAATCAAGGTAACACTGCCATATTCAAAAGAATCGTTTGGCGTTCCTTCTAATCTCTATATCATCGGCACTATGAACACCACCGACCGCAGTGTGGGCAACATTGATTATGCTGTTCGCCGAAGATTCGCTTTCGTAACACTGGAATCGAAAAAAGAAGTCATCGAAGAACATTATAAAAATGATGAAATTCTGAAAAACAAAGCGTTAGCATTGTTTGAAGCGATAGAATCATTCCTCAAAAAGCACAAGTTTGAAATGGATTTTGCAGACTTAATGGTCGGTCATAGTTATTTCTTGGCAAAAAATGAAGAAGATTTGGAGTTGAAATGGAGATATGAGATTGTCCCATTATTGCATGAATACTACAAAGACGGCATTATAAAGCAAGATGTCAAAACAGATACAACAATAGAGGATTTTTGCATTAGTAAATAATGGCAACACATCCTTTTCCTATAGAAGAGCACGACACTATTCCCGAGACATATTGGGAACAGTTGTCCGATGTTTGCTTTGAAGGCAATCCTTCAAATTATATGAGAAAACCAAGATACCTTGGTATTGATAAAAGTTTCACGGCTTCTTATTATATTGGTGCAGCATGGCTAACAGATGATTTGGCTATAGTTGTCACACCGAAAATAAAAAACATTGACTTTGTCACTATGTTTTTAGAGGCCTTGGATGTTGATACAAAGAACGAATCGGACTATTTTGCCCGATGCTATGGGATTCAATTTGACGAACCAACTATTGAAACCGATGAACAACTCAACCAACTGACACCGCTTTTGGTATTGCATTTCATATCGTTGCTAGAACGCCTTGTCAAGCGAGGATTGAAAAAGGATTATATCATTCGTGAAGAAAACCTGAAAACAAAGGTAAAAGGACGGCTACTTATCACCAAACATCTTCAAAAGAACGTTTTCCAACAACGTTATGACAGAGTATATTGCCAATATCAAGAATACACGGACGACATTCCCGAAAACCGTTTGTTGAAAAAGGCACTGCTCTTTGCGGAAAGAATCATCAACAATTACGAGAGTTTGAAGGCGCAATCATCCTATTCCGAAATACAATCTCGTTTGTCGCGATTGAAAAACGTGTTAAGTCATATTTCTGACGAAATAGAGCCCTATCAAGTGCAAAAACTATCAACTAATAAGCTTTTTAAAGAATACAAAGAAACCATTAGGGTTGCCAAAATGCTCTTGCGTCGATATGACTATTCCATTAGCGAAGCAAGCAAAGAGCAACATTCTACCCCGCCATTTTGGATTGACATGGCAAGGTTATATGAATTGTATGTTTACAGCAAACTTAATGCCGCTTATCCAGGACAAATTGATTTTCAAGTTGGTGGATATTGTCGAACAAAAGTTGATTATATCAAAAAAGATGAGAAAATCATTATAGATGCCAAATATAAGCCGCATTACGAAGAATCAAACCGTGGCATTATAGATGATATTAGGGAAATTAGCGGTTATGCACGTGACCGAAAAATTCTCAAACGTTTAGGCACAGACGAACAAGAAGTCAAATGCGTCATTATATATCCTGATCCGATAAAACTGGAGTCTGACGAAATAGACACTGATGTCGATGATAATTGCAAAGAGCTGTATTCTTTTGAAAAAGGCGATCTGATTCTGCAATGTTCGGAAATCAAATGGTTTCGTAATTTTTACAAAATCAGTATTAAACTTCCATTATTGGAGATGTTTTAACACAAAAATCAACCATCATGACAATTGTAAAAGAAAATAAGGAATCTCAAACCAAGGGAATACAAGCAGCAAAGGAAGGATACCTAAAAGAAAGTGAATTTGCATGCAAACATAAGCAAGAGGATAAGGAAATGGACCAATTGGTGTAAGAGTTGTAAGGGTTGACACAAGAGGAAATAGACTTCATCAAAAACTATGAGTTGGAGTTTAGGTTGGCAGGGGAATAAAAGATTAAGGTTGTAAAAAGGAAATAAAAAAAGATAAATATAAATAATTATGGATAGTATAATTAGAATAGAAGGCAGGCCCATAGAGAAACTGATAGATGTGGTTTCTAATGCAATAGGAACTCTCTATGAACCTCGTCAAATTGTCAGAAATGCAAAAGCGGAAGCAAAATCAGAATCCATCAAGGCAATCGAAAAAGCTAAAACCCAAGCGATAATTGATGGCAATATTGAAAAAGTTCAATATCTTGATAGAATAAACAACAGATTGGTAAATAAAGAGACAAAACGACAAAAGAATATAGAAGATGTTGTTGCTGTCGCAGGTTCTATCTTGCAAACAGAAGAGAAAGTCTCTGAAGAATCTGTTAATCAAGATTGGGCAACACGATTTTTTGACATAGTTCAAGATATATCTGATGATGAAATGCAACTTTTATGGGGGCGAATACTTGCCGGTGAAGTTAAGCAACCTAAATCATATTCTTTAAGGACTTTGGAAATTTTGCGAAATATGACAAAAGAAGAAGCTGAAATATTTCAAAAAGTAGCCCAATTTGTCCTTGTTCAAGATCAAGATATTGCATTTCTTTTCACCTCATTTAACGATCTAAAACATTTTGGAATACCATATTATTATATTGCCAAACTAATTGAAATCGGATTAATACAATCTGGAGATAATGTTAGACAACAATTTAATGCAAATAACACTTCAGAAATAAATAAGACTTGTATTATTTATGGAAACATGGTAGTGAAAATTGACCAAATGCCTGGTGCAGATTTATTTTCATTTCCGATTCGCTTGTTAACTACACCGGGAAAAGAGCTTGCAAGATTAATTCCAATATCTCCCAATTTGGATTATGTAAAAAAAATGGCATCTACAATAAAAAGAGATGATGTTAAAGTCGGTTATTCAAAAATAATAAGTATTAAAGAGAATGGAAATATTGATTATGATGAGTTAATAGAATTATAGTTGTCTAATTTACTTTAATATTAAAAACAGAAGGGGAATTATGAACAGGGTAATATTAATCGGCAACGGCTTTGATTTGGCACATGGGTTAAAAACCCGATACGAGGATTTTATTAATTGGTACTGGACAAAGCGGGTTAAAGAATTTAGATATCAAAATGGTCAATTAAATGATGGGCTTTGTCATTGTAAGATAAACTATAACAATGAAAACAATTACGTCCTTTCTAAAAGTTTTACATCTCCATTGTTTCAGGAAATATGCCAATTGATAGAAACTAAAAAATGGGTGGATATTGAGGAAATATTTTATAAACATTTAACCGAAAAAGCACCTGAAAAAGTCAATAAAGAACTGAATATCATAAAATGCAATTTAATAGAATATTTGAAGGAAATACAAAGAAGTATTACTAAAAATTTAATGATTCCGAATATAAAAGAAAAGATTGCCGAACCAATAAAAGAAGATGATATTGCAGTTAATTCAATGAATACATACAATGATTGGAAGGATGAGAGACTATTTGATTATACACCAGATAGAATCATGGTGCTAAATTTTAATTATACATCAATTGCAAATATGTATATACCTAAAGAAGACAAGTTTTCAATAATACATATACATGGACAACTTAATAATCCTCAAAGTGTTATTTTTGGTTATGGAGATGAATTAGATGAAAATTATAAGAACATTCTTAATACAAAGGATAACGAATATCTGAGAAATATTAAATCAATAAGATATTTGGAATCATCTAATTATAGGCAATTACTTAGTTTTATTGAAGCAGATTCATATCAGGTATATATCATGGGGCATTCTTGCGGAACATCTGATAGAACATTACTAAATACATTGTTTGAACATAAAAACTGTGTTTCCATCAAACCTTTTTACTATAAAAACGCAGATGGAACAGATAATTATATGGAAATTACTCAAAATATTTCCAGAAATTTTACGAATATGAAACTCATGCGTGACCGTGTTGTAAACAAGACCCGATGTGAACCAATGCCACAATTGAAAAAGTAGTATTTTAGAGAAAAAATAACTATCATGACAAGTAAAAAAACAAGGAATTGCAAACCAAGGGAATACAAGCAGCAAAACAAATTATAAAACTCAAGGAATATAATTATTATGCATAAAAAGAAAATCTTCATAAGCAGTGTACAAAGCGAGTTTCAGAACGAACGGAAGCATTTGGCAGAGTATATACGTCAAGATGCATTGTTTTCGCAATATTTTGAGCCATTCTTGTTTGAGGAGTTGCCTGCACAAGACAAGTCGGCACAGATAGCATATTTAGAACAAGCAGCCCATGCTGATGTTTATTTGCTTTTGATAGGTAAGCAGTATGGCTTTGAAGATACAAAGGGAATTTCTCCTACAGAGTGTGAGTACAATACGGCTACATTTCATCAAGTATATCGATTGGCTTTTGTTAAGCTTGTTGCACAACGTGATGTAAAAGAGGAGTTGTTTAAACAAAAGATTGACAGCGAAGTAATACGTAATTCGTTTAGCTCATACGAAGAACTGCAGAGTAGTGTTTATGCCTCTTTGGTTGACTATATGTTGAAGAACAATCTCCTGCACAGAGTTCCATTCGATTCTTCAGTATTTGCAGAAGCTACAATAAATGACCTTGACAATGCAAAAATCCGTTGGTTTGTCGGACTTGCCCGTGAAAAACGGCAATTTCCTTTGCAATATTCAGAAGATAACATACATCAAATTCTTAGTAGTCTTCATTTAATTACAGATGATGATAAAATAAAGAACGCTGCTTTGCTTTTGTTTGCTAAAGATGTACAAAAATGGTTCACCTCTGCAACCATAAAATGTGCCCAGTTTTATGGAACAAAAGTCCAAAAACCAATGCTGTCGCAACAAATATATGGCGGAAATATATTTGAAATGGTAGATCAAGCGGTTGGTTTTGTCATGTCGCGTATCAATCAGCATGTTGGCGAACGTATTCATTCCGCCCAAGTGGATGTAACGCCTGAACTTCCAACACAAGCAGTGATGGAAGCTATTGTGAATGCTGTGGTACATCGTGACTACAACAGTACAGGAAGTGTACAGGTAATGTTGTTTAAGGATAGACTTGAAGTGTGGAATCCGGGACGCTTACCACAAGGAATGACCATCAAAAAATTAACTGCTGAACATTCTTCCCGTCCTGTCAATCCTGTTCTTGCCAATCCTGTGTATTTGGCAGGATATATTGAGCAGATGGGCACAGGAACAACAGACATTATAGATAGTTGTGAAGCCATGAATCTAAAGACTCCCGAATTTTATCAGGATGAAGATTTTCGGACAATATTATGGAGGGCAGAATATATTGATGTTGAGAGTGATATAAATACAAATGTCAGTCAAAAGGATAGACAAAAACTTGGCAAGAGACAGCAAAAAATTCTTCGTCTAATAGGCGATAATATATACATTTCAGCAGAAGATATTGCTAAAAAATTAAATGTAACACCAAGAACTATTTATCGAGACTTAAAATCATTACACATCAAATGGTCGGGTGCGGCAAAGACAGGCCATTGGGTTTTTGAAAAACAATTGTAAATACAACTCTATGAAAAACCTTTGCCACAATTGAAAAAGTAGTATTTTAGAGAAAAAATAACCGTCATGATAAAGGAATTATTAGTGTCCGCTAAAAGTTGAAAATTGATAAAGTATGTGTCCGCAGTGCCAATAAATAGGCATTGGGAACATTTTTTTCAAAAAGTAAGCCCTCTCCATACTTCATATCCTTCTTTTTAGCGGACAGCCGTTCCAGATAACGAAATAAAACCATATGATTGACCCATTTTACTCCATAATCAG
>JAFZUH010000011.1 GCA_017618435.1 Bacteroidales bacterium
ATACTATTTTATTTATTTATTTATTCAAAAAATGCCAATATAGTTTCTTTTGCTTTTACCTTATCGTTCAAATCAACATTTATTTTCACATCAGGCGGCAAAATAATATCTACTCTTGAACCGAATTTAATAATTCCCAATTCTTCGCCTTGTTTTACCTTATCGCCTTGTTCTGCAATGCAGACAATACGTCTTGCCATTGCACCGGCAATTTGTTTTACAAGCACTTTTCTTTGTTGGTCATCTTCAATAATCGTTACAGAATGTTCGTTCAAATCTGAAGATTTGGGATGCCATGCCACTTTTTTATCACCGGCGAAATAATCTGTTTGAACCACTTCTCCTGAAATCGGATAAAAATTAACATGCACATTTAGCGGAGACATAAATATAGATATTTGTATCCGTTTGTCATGCATATATTTATTTTCATCTATTTCTTCCAAAACAACAATTTTTCCATCGGCAGGAGCATATATCGCATTTTTATCTTCCTCCAACCATCGAAACGGAAATCTGAAAAATCGAATAATAAAATATAACACTATAACTCCCAATGTTATAGCAATAATATTACTTACCAACGTTTGAGGGAAAAAATTCATTATCAATACTTCCAACACAAGTAAGGCAATGAATGAAAAACCGATTATTTTGTAACCTTCGTGATGTATTTTCATTTTTTACAATATTAAAATCAAATAAAATAAAACAAAAGGCATAGCCAATAAATAAGAATCAAATCTATCCAACATTCCACCATGTCCAGGTAGAATATTTCCTGAATCTTTCACACCCAAAGTACGTTTGAACAACGATTCAATCAAATCGCCTAAAGTACCAGCAACAATAATAATTGCAGAAAATATTAACATTTGCCCTATTGTTAAATTGAGAGCAAACAATCTCGGCAAAAAACAGGCAATTGTCATTGTTAATACGGCTGATATTAAAGTGCCTTCCCATGTCTTTTTCGGAGAAACCCGTTCAAACAATTTATGTTTACCGAACAATGAACCTGCACAATAGGCCAAGGTATCGTTTGCCCAAATAACAATAAACAACATGAGCAACAAATACTTTGCCTGCTCACCGAAATAAATAGGGAAAATATTTATCAAGGCAAAAGGCAACACTATCCATATCAACCCTAAAACCGAAAAAGCAATTACTTCAAACGGATTTTCTTGTTTTCTAAACAATTCCACAATAAATAAAACGGCTATCAATGACAATGCTGTAGCCAACAAAAAATTCATTTTTCCGAACTGATAATGTTGCAAATAAGGCAACATATACAAGCCTACCGCTACAACATAAAACATCAAAGATAATTTGATATTCTTTTCTTTCAGCAAAGTTGCATATTCATAAAAGGCACAACATGCAAACAAAAGAAAAATATATAACAACGCCGTAGCAGAAAACCAGACGGAACAAACCACCAAGGCTACGAATAACGCTCCCGTTATTGTTCTAATTATCAGATTCTTCATAATTTACATCCTCGTTTTCTGTTATATTGGCTTGGAAAGATTCATCTCTTTCGTCTGTTGAAATATTTTCTTTATTTTCAGCTATAGTATGTTCTTCAAATGGGCGTTGTCCGAAAATACGTTCCAAATCTTCTCTGAAAATAACTTCTTTGTCCAATAATTGATTGGCCAATTGTTCTAATTTATCTTTATGGGCAGTTAAAATTTCTTTCGCCCTGTTATAGGCTTTTTCTACCAAAAGATGAACTTCTTGGTCTATCGTTTCTGCTGTTTTTTCGCTATATGGTTTGTTAAAACTATATTCACTTTGTCCCGATGAATCATAATAACTCAAATTGCCGACCTTGTCATTCAAACCATAATAAACAACCATTGCGTATGCTTGTTTTGTTGTCCGTTCCAAATCATTCAAAGCCCCTGTAGAAATTTTTCCGAACACCACATCTTCGGCAGCACGCCCACCCAAAGTGGCGGTAATTTCATCTAAAAGTTGGTCTGTATTGGTTATTTGTCTTTCTTCGGGCAAATACCAAGCCGCTCCAAGCGATTTGCCTCGAGGCACAATAGTAACTTTTACCAGTGGAGCAGCATATTGCAACATCCAACTAACAGTAGCATGTCCTGCTTCATGAAATGCAATAATTTTTTTCTCTTGTGCAGAAATTATCTTCGTACGTTTTTCCAAACCACCTATTATTCTGTCTATTGCATCTAAAAAGTCCTGTTTTTCTACTTCTTGTTTGTTTTTACGGGCAGCCACCAAAGCCGCTTCATTACATACATTGGCAATATCCGCACCCGAAAATCCCGGTGTTTGTTTGGCAAAGAAATCCAAATCTACATCTTTTGCCAATTTCAAAGGACGGATATGCACCCCGAATATAGCCTTACGTTCCTCTAAATCTGTTAATTATACTTATTTTTGTCTATCAAAACGACCGGCTCTCAACTAGGCTCTATCCAAAATATCTGCCCTATTGGTTGCTGCCAAAATAATGATACCTGCATTCGTAGAGAAACCGTCCATTTCGGTAAGCAACTGATTCAAAGTATTTTCTCTTTCATCATTAGAACCAGTAAAGGCGTTTTTGCCTCTTGCACGCCCGATTGCATCTATTTCATCTATAAAAATAATACAAGGAGCCTTTTCTTTGGCAGTCTTAAATAAATCTCTGACACGCGATGCCCCGACACCGACAAACATTTCCACAAAATCGGAACCCGACAATGAAAAGAACGGCACTTTGGCCTCACCTGCCACCGCTTTTGCCAAAAGGGTTTTCCCTGTCCCCGGAGGACCGACCAACAAAGCACCTTTGGGTATTTTCCCTCCTAAATTGGTATATTTTTTAGGATTTTTCAAAAAATCAACAATTTCTACAATCTCTTCTTTGGCACCTTCCAAACCCGCAACATCATCAAAATTGATAGAAGATTGAGTATCTTTGTCATACAAAGTTGCCCTTGATTTGCCTATGCTGAAAATATGATTGCCTCCACCGCCACCACTCATGGCACGCGACATAAATATCCATGCTACAATCATTAAACCTATGAAAAAGAAAAAAGACAACATTTCCCAACTCAACCCCTTTGAGTTGTCATTTAATATAGGAAGCGGTTCAAAATCTTTTTCTGCAGCCAACTTTTCTTCATCGGTTTTTCCTGACAAAAAACGTTCTTTCGCTATTTTTTCCGCCTCTTTCACATCATTATTAAAAGTTTGAACATCACTAATATCCATATAAAAATGCGGTCCCTTACTATTACGGTCAAACGCTTTTCTGTAATTAGTGTCTTCATTTACCTTTTTCGGGTTGATGTAAAT
>JAFZUH010000094.1 GCA_017618435.1 Bacteroidales bacterium
GCACAAGCAACAGAGCGTATAAAAAACGCCGCCCAAAGCAATTTGTTGGAAAGCATTCAGGTAAATATGAAATCGAATACCCGTTCGGCCATTACTGCCGAAAATGTCAATGGTCAGTATTATGAAAATGAAGCCTTTGTCAATGCAACAGAAAAGAAATCCGTTGCTGAAATCGTAGGCATGAAAACCGAATCGTATTACGACAAAAAAGCAAAAACAGTTTATGCTTTTGCCTACGCCAAACGGGACGAGGTAATCGCCTATCACAAAAATATGCTCACGAGCAATCTTTCACAAGCGGAAGGCTTGTTGAATACGGCACAAAAATTGGCAACACAAAAAGACAGGTCTGCCGCCCGTGAAGAATGTGCAAAGGCTTTGGCGGTTTTTGAGAAAATAAATGAATCCCAAAGTTTGCTGCTTGCTGTCAACAGCCAGATTTCAGAAACGGACATACAGCAAAACAGGTCTAAAAACCTGTACAAAGATTTGTTGCAATTGCAATCGCAGTTGGACCCCAAATATGAAATTCTTGAAAATCTGCAAAACAATCTGTCGCAAAAACTGATACAGGTTGAAAGTTTTTTGCAGACAAGCAAAAATCTGGTGTCCGATGGCGAAAAAGCAAAAGCCCGCACACAATGCGAGTTGGCTAAAAAGATTTTGAATGATGTACGTAAAATTCAAGATTCCATGCGAATGACAGAACCCGCTGTTTCTACCGAAACATTGCAACAAACCCGTACGGAAAACCTGCATAATGAGATAAACCTGCTTTCGGCACAATTGGCACAAGCGGTGATGGTGTATGTGGAAAGTTCTGAAGATGTTTTCGGCAAACAAGTGAATGTGATTGCCAACAAACTGAAATCGCAAATGGCGGAAAACGGTTGCAGTTTTACCGAAGACGAATCCAAAGCGGATTTCAAATTGACATTGAATGCGGAAACCCGTGAAGGGAGTGCTACGGAAAACCTTGTTTTTTGTTATGCCGACATCAGCATAGACCTTTTTGACACGCACAAACAAAAATCAGTCTTCAGCGATGACCTAAGCGAAAAAGGCGGTTCCACGACCAAAGAAAAAGCCGCACGCAAGGCTATGGAAAATGCTGTCAATAAAATTATGAATAGTATTGTTAAATGGATAAAATAAATAAAAAAAAATAATACCCATGAAAAAAATTCTTTTAGTATTATGTATTTCAGTGTTGTGTGTGATTTCACATGCACAAGAAAAAAAATTAAGGGTAGCCGTTCTTGACCCGACGACTTCAGGTATCGCTATGGATGGCGGGACAAAATTAGCCGTACAGGAATTGATTAGTTCAGCTTTTGTCAGTACAGGTAAATTTATTATAATAGAAAGGTCTATGATAGACAAAATCATCAAAGAGCAAGCCTTTCAAAACAGCGATGTGGCAGACAATTCCCAAGCAACTGAAATCGGTAAATTGGCGGGAGCGAACAAAGTGGTGCTTTCGGCTGTTTCTTTGGTTGGAGGAAGAAATATGTTAAGCATCAAAATAATTGATGTAATGACAGCCAGTATAGATCAACAAAAAACCAAAATCGTTGGTACTAATGACTTATTGGATGTTGTAGAACCTTTGACAATGGAATTATTAGGAGAAGAAGCTATTTATGTAAAGCAAAATACCATTCTTGCCCAAACTGAAAGCGAACAATTGCAACAACAAGCACAACCACAAACAACTACCAAAAAGAAAAATGCTTCCACTAGCAAAACATCTAATTATGACAAGGAAAATGCCGAATTGTGCAAACAAATTTCAGCAGGTATAACAGCAGCCAAAATCGCTACCAATCCTAAATTGGAAAAACTAATTGCAACAGGAAAAATAAAACCGAAAATAACCATCGGAACAGGATTAAATGCAGAAATTAATGCTGCTGGTGTTTTGCAAATTTCAGGTGAAGGCATGATGTCCGTAGCAGACGTTAAAGCCCTTGCTCCATATCGTCCGTTTGTAACGACAATTGTCATTGACGAAGGAATAACAAAAGTAAGTGCATTCACAGATTTTGCTATGGTGCAATATGTTTTGTTACCCAATTCTTTGCAGGTGCTGGACGATGGATGTTTTAAAGGCTGTTCCAAATTGATTGCGATAAATATACCTCCCAAAGTGACTAAAATCAGTAATGAAACTTTTAGAGACTGTCGCAGTCTAACAAGCATATTGTTAGCCAATAGTGTAGAACATATCGGAGCATACGCTTTTGCAGAATGTGTAGGAATACCACGTCTTTTTATTCCCGACAATGTTACGACACTCGGAAAAGGTGCATTTAAATCAATGAAAGGATTGAGCGAAGTATATTTATCAAACAAAATTACAGTCATACCTGATGAAACATTTGCAAATTGCAAGTCATTTATCAAATTTACGTGTCCAGAAAATATTAAAAATGTAGGAAATAGTGCATTTGCCAATTGCCAACAATTGGTTCAAATCACTTTTCTTTCAGAAGATGTTTTAAAAATAGGCAATGAATGCTTTGATGATTGTGAGAATTTAGGCAATGTTATTTTCCATTGTCAAACACCACCTGTTTGTGCCGATGATGACTTTGACGATATTTTCGATGATGATGCAGTTACAACAATTTCCGTTCCTGTAGAGAGTGTAGCCATCTATAAAGCCAACAAGTTTTGGAAACAATGTAAAACAATTGTGTCATTCTCAAAATAGACTACAACACCTATATATACAAAATACTCTCTTAATTAGGGAGTATTTTTTTCACTTTCAACTAAAGAGCAATTTTACACATGGTATTTATAAACAATGGAAGACATTCCCAAAAACAAATAGACAGAGGCTCATATTGAAAAATATGAGCCTCTGCTGTATGGTAAATGATAGGGATTAAAATCCTAATCCAAAAGCATTCCAATAACTTTGTTCCAATTCACCCCATTTGTTGATGGTTGAACCCGTAATATCAGCGGTATAGCCATTCAACAATTTACGAATATCATCCGTAGCATTGTTTTTCTTGAATTGTTTCACTTGTTTTTCCAAAGCAGGCAAATCGTTCAATACTTTTTCTTCATAATAACGGACATTATCCTCTATAGAATTTTTTGTTCTTCCCCAAGCCACGGTAGCCAATTTATTGGCTTTTCTGTATTTCCACACAAGGGCTTGTTCGTCATAGCCGCGTTGTCCGCAACGTGAGAAAGCGGCAGGCAATTTTGTTGTTCCGCAAAAAATAGGGATACGGGGACTTTCTGCCGGATTGTCCACACTAAACCAACATACCCCACCGATTTCATCGGGCAACCAATCTCTTAATTGTATAATATGTGAATATGAACACCATGCCACCGCAACCGTTCTGCGGAAAGTAACCGTTCCCGGATTCAAGGCATTGAATGTATTCAATGTTGTATTGGTCATCCACGGATTAGCAATAGGGCTTATCACGGTATCAGTATAAGCCTTGCCATCTTTATCTTTCTTGTTTACAGTTATTTTCAAATTTTGAGTCATATCCAAATCTGTACCGGCAAATGTGGAACGGAACAACTCCATAACTTTTTGAATATCAACTTTTTCATCTGGCTTAATAGAAAAAGGGATTTCAGCCATCTCCATATTCAAATGCAAAGAAGGTGCCAAAGTATTAAAAATAAAGAACTCCCGTTCGCGGAAATTTTTTCCATTGGCATAGGTAGCAAAATAGGCTTTCCAAAAAACGAAATCGCCTTGCCCGTCCCAAAGACCATATTTTTTAGCCACTTCTTCCACATTATCTGATACCATAAAATAGTTTTTATTGCTTCTGTCTATTTTACCAATACGAGGGATATTGCAAGACACAGCCACTTCATCATCGGGTACGCGTTGAGCCACCCAAACGCCACCGGGTTGGTCTTTGCCTGCCCCGCAAATTTCCATTTGCCAAACCTCTTTGGTATCAGCAATAGTAAGACATTCTCCGCCATCGGCATATCCGTATTTGTTTATCAGTTCACCCATCAATTTTATCGCATCACGGGCAGTACTGCAACGCATAAGAGCCACACGTTCCAACTCCTCTATCATAAACATATTGTTTGGATTCACCAATGTATCAGGACCGGAAAAAGTTGATTCCCCTATTGCCAATTGTTTTTCATTCAAACAAGGATAAGCCGTATTCAAATAGGCAAAGGTATGAGCCACCTGCGGTATCTCCCCCACTTCTTTCACACCGTTTTTGTCATTTTTGCTTATTGTGTGCATGGTGCCTTTGTATATTTTTTGCACACTGCCTTCCTCCCAATCTTTGGCAGGTTCTATACTGACCCATGTACGATAACGACCATCGCAAGTATGGGAGGTTACTACGGAGCCGTCTTTACTTGCTTTTTTCCCGACCATTATACTGGTACAACTTTGTCCCGGATAAAGGACATCATCTAATTGTTGGGCTGAACCAACAAATACAATAGATAATAACGTAACTACAAATACTATCTTTTTCATTCTGCTTGTTGTTTTATAATTATTCTGCAAAGATATAATATTTTTAAGAATTTTCCTAATATTTATTTTTTTACTATCTTTGCAAAGTATCAAATAACAGATAATAAGTATGAAATATTTATATATAACCTTACTTTCGGTATTTTCTGTTTTTTATGGCAAGGCACAGATTGATTTTAGCAATATAAGCATGGAAAACAAGATATATAATGAAGATATTCTATCGGCCAAAATAGAAAAAACAGATATAAGTTTTGCCCTTCCTGTCATTCAATTGGGTGCACAAAACGCCTTAACGCTCCGTTTTGACGACAAAAGCGATGCCCCCAAATATTATCACTACACACTCATTCACTGCACTTACGATTGGCAACCTACAAGCAATCTGCAAAGAAATGAATATTTAGGCAGTTTTGAAGACATGGATATTTCCGATTATCAAACTTCCATAAACACACGTCAATTTTATATTTCTTATAGCATTACATTCCCCAATGAGAATATATATCCGACAAAATCGGGCAATTACATCATTTATGTTTACGATGATGATGAAAACCCCGTTTTAACCTATAGATTTTATGTTGTTGAAAACTTGGTTGATGTATCGGCTGCCGTCAAAGAGACCGACAACATCAGTTTACGACTAACCCATCAGCAATTACAGGTGAATATCAACACGGCAAATTTTAAGGTTCTCAATCCGGGACGATTTCTCAAAGTAAAAACCTGTCAAAACAACCGTGAAGACAATGCTGTTGTTGTCAGTACCCCCCATAGAGTATCGGGCAATTCGCTCATATTTGACCAAAGCGACCAAATTCTCTTTGAAGGCGGAGCAGAATTTAATACATTTAATATCAGAACATTAAAAACAAGAATGGAACACGTGGAAAAACATATTGTGGTGGCAGGCATTAACTACACATGGCTCTATGCCGACAAAACACGAGCGTTTCTCCCCTATTTGGACGACAATGACATTAACGGTTGCTATTTTGTTACCTCCGATGATGCCTCTGACAGTTTATATGGTGCCGATTATACTGAAGTGCATTTTTTCCTTGATGCACCAAACCTACCCTCTGATGTGGATATTTTTGTTTATGGCGAATTAAGCAATTGGAATTTAGACAAAAGCAACAAAATGGTTTACAATAGCCACAGACACATGTTGGAAGCCATATTATATTTAAAAACAGGCTATTACAACTACACCTACATCGCCCAACAGAAGAATACAGACAAAGGAACGTTTATGTACACCGAAGGGAATCATTGGGAAACAGGGAACAGATACAATACTTTTGTGTATTATCAAGGCGATAATTTGGATTACGACAGAATTATCGGTTATTGTGAAGTCATTTCCGACAGAACTATCAGAAAATAACCCGATATTTTTTCCCTTTTTTGAATAATTTTATTTATCTTTGCATAATCATAATGTCTGTTTCCAAAACAATGGCTATTGTCATCTGCCTGCTTACGGTTTGGTTGATGATGGGTTTGAACCGATTGACTGTATTGAAAAACAATGAAATTATTCAAGCCGAAATAGCAATTGTCAATCCTCAAACAAATACGCAAACCCTATCGTTTACCTACAAGGGACAAGTATATTCCTATTATATAGTGCAAGGAATACATGAACGCATAGAAGCTCCTTCAAATAAATATCTCTCTAAAACAGAATCGTTTAGTAAAAAAAACGTGACACTTGTCATCAGGCACAACAATCCTGAAAAATATACCATTGTGAATTTTACGGATTTTTGGTTGCCTGCCATTATCGTTGCTCTATTCTGTTCGCTAATCGTTTTGCTCTATTTTCAAGTATTTCACAGCAAAACCCAAACTATTCAACTGTTTTTCAAAAGACCACTATCTGACAACAAATAAGAAATATGAACCCTCAAGATATACATATTATAATAAAAACATTGGGTTGCAAACTCAATTTTTCGGAAAGTGCCGCTATAGAACAAAAATTAACAGCCAAAGGCTATTGTGTTGCCCATGACCAAGAATTTGGCGATATATTTATCATCAACACATGTGCGGTTACCTCTATGGCAGAAAAAAAATGCAAACAAATGCTCAATCACATCAAGGCAAATAACAGCCACGCAAAGATTGCCCTTGTCGGTTGCTTCGGTGCCTTGGAACAAGCCAAATTTTGCCAGCATGTTGATGTAATTTTCGGCAACAAAAACAAAATGCAAGTCGTTGATTGGGTAGAAAATATAATTCAAAACGAAGCAGTTGCTTTTGAACCGGAAAATGACAACCCATTTTTTTCCTCCTATTCCATTCATGAAAGAACACGTTCTTTTTTGAAGATTCAGGACGGGTGCAATTACCATTGCAGTTATTGTACGGTTTGCATTGCCAGAGGCGAAAGCCGAAGCGACAGCATTGAAAATGTTTTGGACAACGCAAAAGATATTGTTAAACACGATATTAAAGAAATAGTTTTAACAGGAGTAAATGTCGGTGATTTTCACACCGCAAAAAATGAATATTTTGTTGATTTGTTAAAACAACTAATCAAAACAGAAGGTTTGCAACGGATAAGAATATCCTCAATAGAGCCCAATTTGCTAACCGATGAGATTATCCAACTATGTGCCAATGAAGGAAAAATTGTTCCCCATTTCCATATTCCCCTGCAATCGGGCAACAACCGCATTTTGAAATTGATGCGGAGACGTTATCAAAGGGAATTGTTCGCCCAAAAAGTTGAGTACATAAAATCCCACATACCGCATGCCTGCATTGCTGCAGATGTCATTGTCGGATTTCCCGGCGAAACCGATACGGATTTTGAGGATACCTATCAATTTATACAACAATGCGACATCAATATGTTACACGTTTTTCCGTTTTCGGCACGTCCCAACACCCCTGCGGCAGAAATGGACAATCAAATTTCAAGTCAAACAAAAAAACAACGTTCCCTACAATTAATTCAATTGTCCGAACAAAAAAAGCGTGCATTTTATATTGAAAACCAAGGAAAAACATATCCTGTTCTATTTGAACACAAACAAGACAAAGGTTTTATATTCGGTTTTACCCCCAATTATATAAAAGTAAAAACGAAATACAACGAAAATCTGATTAATCAAATAGTTGATGTCAAGTTGGAAGAATTAGACAAACAATGTATTTTTCACATAAAAAACATATAAAAAAATGGCAAAGACAGAAGAATCGGTACAACATTCCATCAATTTGGTGTGTTCTTCCACCATTATAGAAGGGAATATTCAAACAGATGGCGACATTCGCTTTGACGGAAAACTGCATGGCAACATCAATGCCCAACAGCGTGTTGTCATTGGCGAAAAAAGTGAGATTGAAGGAGATATTGTCTGCAAAGACTGTGATGTATCGGGTACAATAACAGGCAATTTAACTATCAAAGGCATTCTTTCATTAAAATCGACAGCAAAAGTGATTGGTAATATTGAAATAGAAAAACTTTCTATAGAACCGGGGGCCATTCTGTCGGGCAATTGTACCATGAAAACCCATTTCAATGAAGAATAAGAAAACAATTAAAAACTCAATGAACGACTACGCCCGTTACACTGCCATTCCAATAGAAATGACAGTTGTTATTTTGTTGTTCACGTGGATTGGGCATCAAATTGACAAAAAATTAGTGTTTGACAAACCTGTTTTCACCATTCTTTTGGCAATAATAGGCATAGGCGTAGGATTATATGTTGCCTTAAAATCTTTTTTGCACAAAAAGTGAGATAAACAGATTTGGAATTAAAGATTTTATTACTTTTGCAGAATTAAACTTATTGGATATATGCTCAAAAAATTATATTACAAATATCTTCGTTCAATGCTGATTTTCAGCATTGTTATTGTAATAACATACATTATTTTGCGAAACTTTGCCCCTGATTTGGTTTCGGCAAATCTTCCATATCTGATTGTTGCCTTTCTGTTGATTTCAGCATTTACCCACTATATTATTGTCAAAACAGACGTGGAACGGATAGAATTCAAACCTGACACCTCGCTCCCAAAAGACGAACAGATGAAGCAACTCACCGCTATCGAACGGAAATTTATTACCCGTTATATGCTGACCATCACCATCAAACTACTTGGATTCTTGGTTTTATTGGTGTTGTACGCGTATTTTAATCGTGCCGATTTTTTCAAATTTGCAATCAATTTTTTAGTATTATACTTTTTATATAGTTTCTTTGAAATTGTTTATTTGAAGAAACCCGTTGTTGGAAAATCGAAATCATAAATTTATTTATCATATTAAAAATATACAAAAATGCCAAAAATATCAAAAAAAGGCGATTTGATGCCTTCATCGCCAATTAGAAAATTGGTTCCATTCTCAGATGCAGCCAAACAAAGAGGAATAAAAGTATATCACCTCAATATCGGACAACCCGACATTGAAACTCCTCAAGATGCTATGCAAAAAATGAAAGATACGCCAATAAAAGTATTGGCATACTCCCATTCTGCAGGTATGTTGTCTTTCAGAAAAAAGTTGGTGGAATATTATCATCGTTTTAACATCAATGTTACAGAAGATGAAATTATTGTTACCAATGGAGGTTCAGAAGGAATTCTATTCGCATTCAATTCTTGTTTGGATGCAGGTGACGAAGTGATTATTCCCGAACCATTCTATGCAAACTATAATGGATTTGCCGTAACATCGGGTGTTACTGTAAAACCTATCATTTCTTCTATTGACAATGGTTTTGCTTTGCCTCCAATTGAAGAATTTGAAAAAGTCATCACCCCAAAAACCAAAGCCATAATGATTTGCAACCCCAATAATCCTACAGGTTATCTGTATTCTCAAGAAGAATTGGAAACGTTGGCAAAAATCGTAAAAAAACACGACTTGTTCTTGTTCTCAGACGAAGTTTATCGTGAATTTGCTTACGATGGCGAAAAGGTTTTTTCTGCAATGAATTTGAAAGAAATAGAACAAAATGTTGTTCTTTTGGATTCTGTATCCAAACGTTACAGTGCATGCGGAGCCCGTATAGGTATGTTTGTAACCAAAAACAAAGAAGTGTACAAAACTGCCATGAAATTTGCTCAAGCCAGACTAAGTCCACCTTCTTTTGGACAAATATTTTCAGAAGCAGCCATCGATACACCTAAAGCCTACTTTGATGCAGTTCTTCAAGAATATATCGCTCGTAGAAATGTTATTGTTGAACGTATCAACAAAATGCCGGGCTGTATGTGTCCCAATCCCAAAGGTGCATTCTATGCTGTAGCAAGACTGCCTATTGATGATTCCGACAAATTCTGCCAATGGCTGTTGGAAGACTTCAACCTTAACGGCGAAACCGTTATGGTTGCTCCTGCTACAGGATTCTATTCAATGAAAGGCAAAGGCAAAGATGAGGTTAGAATAAGTTATTGCTTAAATGTCAATGACCTTAAAGCCGCAATGGATTGCCTTGAAGCCGCTTTGAAAGTATATCCGGGCAGAACTTTGTAAGCAATAAAACCGAAACATTGTTAGGCGAAAGTGGCATATCGTTTGCAACAATCGCCTAACTTGTTTTTTTATATATTGAATAGAACTCTGTATTTTTTACTTATCATTATTTTCCCCACCTAAATGTTGTTTAGAGTTGTAGCACTGATTCTTTTGTTTATATTTGATTCTTTCTATATTTACAAACTTGTTTCCCTTAACAAAAATGCGATTAAAACCAATCAAATGGGAATTGGCAACAAAGCACCAAAAGTATTAATCATAGAAAGATTGACCATACTTGCAACTATTCTCGTCTCTTTAACTGAATTGGCAAGCATTATTTTTCTGAAAAATCTTCCTTGCATTCAAGTTCAGTGCATTGGATTATTTTTTGAAATTTTAGCCGTTCTTTTCTTTGCCTTTGCCACCATTACCATGAAAAAGAGTTGGAGAGTAGGCATACCAGAAGAAAAAACAAAGTTAATCACCAATGGCATCTACCAGTGGAGCCGCAATCCTGCCTTTGTCGGATTTGATTTTTTGTACCTATCCATTTGTCTGATGTTTTTCAATATTCCTCTGCTTATTCTATCCGTTTGGGCAATAATAATGCTTCATCTGCAAATATTACAAGAAGAAAA